>WYEE01000058.1 GCA_009904025.1 Thermogladius sp.
GATATCCTACCCCCCTCCAGCCTCACCATGTAGTTTCTCGACAATTTCTCGAAGGCCTCTAAGACCTCGCCTCTCTCCAACCCCAGCTCGCTTGAAACCTCCTCGAGGCCGAGGCTCCTCTTCGATGCGAGGAGTTCTAGTAGAGCTAGCTCTATTAAACCAGGCCGCTCACTCATACTCCAGCACCTCCGTCAACCTCTTCATAACGTGGTCTATTTTGAGGATGTGCGGGAGGTCCGGGTAGTGTTTAGCCAGGAACAAGTAGAGGTTGTAGACTGGTGCCCCAGGCCTACCCGTCTCCAACTCCACTACACCCAGCCTCCATAGAGTCGAGAGCAGGGCTAGGAGGAGGCTTCTAATCCTCTCCATCTCACCGGCCGCCTCGTACTCCTGGGGCATGTACTCGGATAGGATCCCGGGGTTGAGCTCCCCGAGCCTCTCCAGCTCGGTTTTATCCTTTTTTATCACGGGGCACATGAGGCTGAGACCGTATTCAACTGTAGCGTAGACGACCCTGTTATAGGAATCTATGTTGTACCTTACCTGCCTCGGTATGTAGGGGAAGCTCCGGCATATAAGGGGCTTGTACAGGTTTTGTATCCTGCAGAGGTTGCCTGCTAGGAAGGGGCATTTACCGTCTATTAGATCCATGACGTAGCTGAAGGCCAGGTTGTAGCCTGAGACCCTGTCGTACATCACGTAGCCGTTGTAGCTCTTGTAGGGTATTTCAAGCCTCTCAGCTATCTCCCTCAATATCACGTCCTCGTGGGGTAGGAGGCTTACGGGGCTCGCCCTGCAACAGTCCCCGCATAGGGTGCAGGCGAACCTCACGCCTCTACACCCCTAGACAGTGGTGTAGTAGCCCGGCAGCCTCTCCTTGTATAGCATTCTAATCCTATCCACGCCCCCAACAGCCCTTATAATCTCGGCTACAGGAGGTGGGACGAGGCTCTGCCAGCCCTCCCCGCCCTCCGCTATAAGCCTCCTTATCACGCTACCCCTGTAGCTGTCCCTCTCAAGCCTGGGGGGCTCCAACACTATGTAGCCCTCCTCCTCGAAAATCCTCTGGATTATAGGGTTCAAGGTCACAACGTACTTGAAGGGCGGGCTGTACAGCTTAACGTAGTGTACGGCAACCCTACTCACCTCGAGTGTTGGAAGAGTGATCGTGATGAACTTCTCGAGGGGCAGGTTGCTCCACCGCAGGCTCTCCCTCACCATCAGAATCCTCTCGCCAGCGGTAAAAGGGTTCTCAGGGGTGTGGCTCTGGCTCGCCATCCCCACGGCGACCACGACCTCGCCAACCCTCTCATAGCAGTACTTCAACGCGTTCAAGTGCCCGTAGTGGAAGGGCTGGAACCTAGCTATCATAAGACACCTATCGTCACCAGCCGTAAACAACACCCGTAGGAAAAAACGTTTAAACCAGGTTATAAGCCGAACCCGGGAAAAAAAGGGTCTAAGATTAAGGCAGGACTATCTGGACTGGATAGGTCTTACCGCTAGCCGTGTGCAGCTTGATCTCGACTTGCTGGCCCGAGGAGAATGAGAGAGCTGTGCCTGATCCTTGCGGTATGAATAATGTGATTGTCACGTTGTTGCCCGCAGTAATCGATACAGGAAGCGCCGTCGTCGTTCCGGAAGTTGAAGAAGTTGTTATCGTAACGGATATAGTAGTAGAACTAACTGTGATGCCGGTATAAGGTATCCCGTTAATGAATATCCCATCTATCGTCGCCGTCGTTGTCCCAGCGTTCTTGACCTGTAGGTACACGTTCCAACCACCTGAAGTACTTAATGCATACGCGTTGACTATCTGGAGGTTCTCAGTCCCCGTGAACCCCCCTACGAGGCCCGTCATCCATAGGGCGACCGCGATCGCGACTGCTACGGTGACTGCGACTATGATGACTGTGGCTATGACTGGGCTTATTGCCTTCACGCTTCCACCAACCTAATTTCTTGCATGATGTCGCTTATAAATTTTGAGAAGTGTAGGGGTTTGAATAAACAGTAATACACGGGTATTAATCTGGATCGCAAACCTATCTAAAGGGTGTTTTCTGAAACACTTTTAAATTCCGGGGCCTAACTTTAAACTGGGTAGCTCTGGATGTTCAAGAGGTTTCTCGCTAGGAGGCCCTCTCATCCCCGAGGTTCACCGGCTGTTGAGATAGACTCCGTGATATACGCAGGGGGCAGGTACTACACTGTTATCCTCCTGGAGGTTGTGAATAAGCCTGGTGTCGCGGGTAGGATCATAGACGAGATCGCGAGGAGGGGTATTAACATCGTGAAGATAACCACGCCCTACATGGTGACCGGTGACAGAGGGCACCTCCTCCTAGTCCTGGAGAACTGTGACGAGTCTTGTGCGGAGGGGTTGAAGAAGGTGTTTGAGGGCATGAGGGATATAGTGTTGAGGGTTGAGGCCACCAGCGGCATGGACGTCTTCTTGTTCCCGAAGCTGGGTGGCTTGAAGCTACTCGGCGATAAAAGCCTCGTCCTAACCCAGGGCATGGCGGCCGAGGCCTTAAGGCAGGGTGTGAAGGCCTTGGGTAGGATCGAGGTGGCTCAAGCGCTAAGGAGCCTTGGGAGAGGTGTCGGGGTCTTCCTGTACAAAAACTTCTACACCATGCTGGCCACGCCCCCCAGCCCCGAAGACCAGTTGAAGGCCTCCCTCGAGTTCCTGGTCGACGTCTTCAAGGCGCTTGGCCTAGGGGATGTGGAGTACGAGTTGAAGGGGCTTGAAGCCAGGTTCAAGGTCTACGGGGGCTTCGAGTGCGAGGCCGCGAGAGATGCAGGTGTGGTGGGGACAGCCGGGGACTTCACAAGCGGCGTGCTCGAAGGCTACCTTGAGCTGGCGTTTGGGAGGAGGGTTGGGGTGAAGGAGGAGAAATGTGTCGCGAGAGGGGACAGCCACTGCGAGTATAAGGTTTCCTTCTACGAGCCTCTCTCGGAGTAAACTATTTTTCATCACAGGACGATTGCCTCCACTGCCCTACGTGTTTTAAAGGTTTCTAGATCTAATGGATGGATCAGGTGGTGTAATGTCCGAGGCGAAGACCGCTAAAGAGATGGTGCTGGAGGTTTTGAAGAAGGAAAAGAGGCCTTTGACGCCCAAGGAGATTCAGAAGCTGACAAACCTGAATTACAACACGGTTAGAGGCAGGTTGCAGGATTTGAAGAAAGCCGGCCTAGCCGTGAGGACAGACCAGGGCTGGGTGTACAAGGAGAGGAGAGCCTAACCCCCGGCTTGTCTAAACGGTTTTTTAATCGGTTAAAACACTTGTCTTTTCTCAAGGTGGTTTATTGAGTTTGAGCAACCTGGCTTGGAAGGAGATCAGCGACCCGATCTACGGGCACGTCTACTACAACAAAGAGGTTGAGGAGAGACTGCTCAGCACTCTCGTCCTCCAGAGGCTGAGGTACATAATGCAGTTGCAGACAGCCCACCTCGTCTACCCGGGCGCAGTCCACACAAGGTTCCAGCACAGCCTGGGGGTGATGCACCTCGCCGGCGCTATGGCAGAGGACATCTTGAGGAAACTGGTGAGGTTCACGGGGGCTGAGAGCCTTGAGGGATTCAGCCTGGACGAGCTGGTTGAGGCTGCTAGGATAGCGGGTTTAATACACGACATAGGCCACGGACCCTTCGGCCACACATTCGAGGAGGCGATTCTATGGCGTGGCGGTGTTAGAAGCGAGGTCGCCAACCACGAGAGGATAGGTTTACTCCTCTACAAGCACGGGCTGAAGGACTTGTTGAGTGAGCTGGGGTCCAAACACGGGTTCAGTAGCCTAGCCGATGTGGTCGAGGGGCTTGTAGGCGTGGAGGAGCCTAGGGCTAGCGTGCTGGGGCTTGTGAGGAAGATTATAAAGGACAGCTACTACCCAGCCGACGTCCTAGACTTCCTTCGCAGGGACAGCTACTACGCTGGGACAAGCGAGTATGGCTCCATAAACTACGAGAAGCTATACAGGAACAGCTACCCCAACCCTGAGAATCTAAGTGAGATTGTCTTGGATAGGAGTGGGCTAGGCGAGTTCAAGGCATATATGTTGGCTAAGGCTAGCATGTACCACCACGTCTACTACCACAGCGTGGCGAGGGCTTTCGACAGGATTCTATACGAGATACTTGCGCTGGTTGACGAGGAGTATGATTTGAGGGGTGTGGTGAACTCAATTGCGGAGGGGGATATAGAGGGCTTCCTCCTCTTAACAGACGCGTGGTTCTACGACTTAATGCTTAGAGAATCTGTTAAGACCGGTAGCAGGATCGGCGGTTTATCCAGGATGCTTTTAATCGAGAGGAAGCCCTCGTGGAAGCGCGTCGGCAGGGAGGTTGCGGTAACACCCTTCAGGAAGGGGTGGAGTATAGTGAAGGTCCTAAGGCTCGCCTACGATAGCGGGGTTAGGGAGAAGGTTAGAGTAGAGCTCGCGGAGAGGCTCTCCGAGGTTTTCAAGATACCCAGGGAGGATGTTTGGGTCGACGTCGTGGATATAACACCCCTGCCCAGGAGCATCATATACTCTATTAGAGGCGAGCCGAAGATAACCCTAGGAGTATGCAAGACAACAGGGGGCAGGGTTGTCTTGGACACCCCCGTGGACCTGGTTGCGGAGGGTCTGCCTCTCACAGTGCTTGTGAGGGTTTACGTGAAGAGGGAGGATTATAATGTGGATCTTGAGTCTAAATCCACAGCTTTAGTCGAGGAGTTCCTTGAAGGAGTTGCTAGAGAGATGGGGGAAACCCCTGTGGATCTCAGTATTTATTCCCACATGAAGATAACATCTTGAGGTCGGCGGGGTTGGCTAAGCTAATAGTCTACCTGACACCCGGCTTCGAGGAGTATAGTGTCAGGCTCTACCA
>WYEE01000011.1 GCA_009904025.1 Thermogladius sp.
TTCAGCTCCCTGTAGACTCTGAGAGTATCCTCGGACAGCTTGATCTTCCTAAACGCTCTTTTCTCAGCTATAGCAACAGCAGACCTAGACATGCCAAGCCTGGATGCCACCTCAGCCTGGGTGAGCCCTTGAAGCCTCAGCTTTAAAACCTCGAACTGCTTCTCCGTGAGAAAACCGTATTTACCCATGTAGACACCACATACACCACTAATAGGGGTGGCAGGTCTATAAAGTGAAAGCTTTTAAACCGAGGCGGGGGTCGAAATAGAGACTCAAGGTGGGACCATGTTGGAATGGAGTTAAGGTCTACTCAAAAACCCGAATTCATACCCAAGTCCTGGTACAACATAGTGCCAGACCTCCCCGAGAAAATACCCCCATACCTCCTCCCTGACGGTAGTATAGCCAGGAGGGAGATGTTCGAGGTATTGTTCTCGAAGGAGCTTGTTAGACAAGAGTTCTCCGAGGAGAGGTTCATCAAGATCCCGGAGGAGCTAGTAGAGTACTACCTGCAGGTGGGGAGGCCGACGCCCCTACTGAGGGCGAGGAACCTAGAGAAGTACCTTGGCACAAGCGCGAGGATATACTTCAAGTACGAGGGTGTGCTACCCGCAGGGTCACACAAATTCAACACAGCTATAGCCCAGGCATTCTTCAATAAGAGGGAGGGTGTTGAAAGGCTGAGCACCGAGACGGGTGCGGGTCAGTGGGGCAGCGCCCTAGCGTTGGCTGGCAGCCTCATGGGTGTGAAGGTCAGGGTCTTCATGGTTAGGGCAAGCTACAACCAGAAGCCGTTGAGGAGGGTTCTCATGGAGACGTACGGGGCTGAAGTCCACCCGAGCCCCTCAACGATAACCTCGTTCGGGAGGAAGCTACTTGGGGAGAACCCGGATCACCCGGGTAGCCTGGGGATAGCTATATCTGAGGCCATTGAGGACGTTGTGAACAGCGGGGGTGTCGCCAAGTATAGTCTTGGAAGCGTGTTGAACCACGTTCTACTCCACCAGACGATTATAGGGCTTGAGGCTATTAAACAGCTGGAGGAGATAGGGGTTGGCGTGGAGGACGTGGGTTTCGTTGTAGGCGCGGTCGGCGGTGGAAGCAACTACGCGGGTTTATCCTACCCATTCATGATGCACAAGCTCCAGGGGAAGACCAGGGCTAGGTTCATAGCGGTCGAGCCTAAGGCGGTTCCATCAATGACTAAGGGAAGGTACGAATACGACTACGGGGACACAGCGGGCTTAACACCCCTCCTCAAGATGCACACCCTGGGACACGACTTCATACCCCCGCCCATCCACGCAGGCGGGCTGAGATACCATGGTGTAGCCCCTTCGCTCAGCGTACTCGTCAACCACGGGCTGGTTGAGCCAGTTGCCTACGGTCAGAGAGAGGTTTTCGAGGCGGGTGTGCTGTTCGCGAGGCTACAGGGGGTCATCCCAGCACCCGAGAGCGCTCACGCCGTTAAAGCTGTGATCGACATAGCCAGGGGGATTAGAGGCGGGGAGAAGCCGGTGGTATTGTTCAACCTGAGCGGGCACGGCCTCCTAGACTTGAAGGGGTACGAGGAGTTCTTGAACAATAGTCTCCCTGACACTTAGTTTTTTAAGTTTCCACGCGTAATTCATCAAAGGGGTCTGCTTGATAAAGAAGTGGAGGATCTACACTCTTGAACGCGGTTTAAGCTGGTTCGAAATCTTCCTCTGGGTTGTAGCGAACCCTGTGGCCTCAGGCTTCATCTTATTCTCAATCCAGCTCCTAGGGACACCAGGTTTATACGGTGGCTCAAATGTTCTAGCATACCTCGCCTCTGGCCTCATCTACATACCAATCGCCGCGGCCTTCATGTACATCTCCCTCAGCGTTCAAAGGGCTGCGGCACCCTACGTTCTAATTTCCCGAGCAGTCTCACCCGTGGTAGCCTATTTGGCAATCTGGTACTACATAGTGGCGAGCGGGGGCCTCCTTTCCATGGGCTTCTTGGTTTTCTACGGTTTGAGAGCTTTGGCAGCGAACATACTGCTGGCGGGGCTATCCAGCGGGGATCCCCTTCTAACAAACATAGGCACAGTCCTCGACACGCCTGTCGTGGGGCTCTACCTGGGAATACTCATCCTCCTACTACTCTTCTTCCTAGCCACGGTGAGAGCTAGTAGGGTGAGGTGGGCTCTGGCGCCAATGGTGTTATTCCCACTAGCTGTGACAATAGCGTACGCGTTAGCCCTCTACGCCTCCGATACAAGCCGGTTGCTGGAGAACTGGTATAAAGCCACAGGGCTATCCCCCAGCATCTTGGAGGACACTGCTTTCTCGGGTGGAGCCACCGGTGTCGCCCCGTTAAAGCCAGCCCCCTTCACGGAGGCGACGATGGGCCTTCTCATCGCATCCCTGTGGGCTTACGCCGGCTTGGAGTCGGCCAGCTTCATGGCGGGGGAGGTGAGGGAGCCCGCTAAATCCTACACTAGAGGCTACACCGCCGGCTTCCTAACTGTCCTGGCGTTGTACCTCCTGGTGCCGTTCATAGTGGAGAGGAAGCTGGGCGTGGACTTCATAGCGTCCTACTCCTACCTCTACTACAACTACCGGGATCAGCTGAGGCAATTGGGCGGCGGCCCCCTCATACCTCCCAGCTTATTCGCCTACCTCTCATTGTTCACGAGCGATAAAACACTAATCATCACTGGGGGTTTAGCAGCATTCCTATGGTTCCTTAACACAGCCTACACAACCTGGCTCTCGGCGATTAGAATACTATACTCTCTCTCGGTTGATAGAATAGCCCCGGCAAGCCTATCCCGTGTGACAGGTGTCAGGGGTATACCGGTAGTCGCAAACAACGTGGTGTTCGCGTTCGGGGTACTCGGCCTGGTATTGGGCTATATGGCTGTATCAAACTTACTGCCTGTTATCCCACTACTCAAGTTATTCAACTTCAGCTACAGCATACTAGTATGGCTTACAGGGGTGTCGCTGGCTACGCTACCTTGGCTTGGCGGCGAGTTCTACAAGGAGCTACCCTACCGCAATAAAGCTTTAGAGACAGCACTCGGCCTAGCCTGCTTCACAGCAGGCTGGTTCATGCTACTCTACTCGGGTATAGGAGTAGGCTTAAACGAGGTGGTGGTAAACACGGTAATAGGCCTCCTAGGCTTCGCAACATTCATCCTGACTGTGGGAAGGGGGGGGTGGAGGGAGAGATTGACTCATCTACCTCCCGGGTGAACAAGTAATAGGCATCATCCTCTCTTCGGGGTATCCTCCTCGTAGAAGATTTTAGGGGTTTCCCAGCTGATGCACCGGGGTATCCGCGATTAAAAATACCTCAGGCGGCCTCAGCCTGTTGAGGAGTGTGGTGTAGGTAGAGCGCGACCGCCGAGGATAAGAGGGCTATAAGCCCTGTAGCCAGCTGTAGCATGGGGTTAAGTAGGAGCCATGTGTAGGGTAGGGGGTTAAGCTTCGAGCCGCCTAGTATTAGAATCCCGGCTGAGGTAGCCTGGTTTAAATTCACTTCAAGGGATGAGACAGCCTTCACGAAGTAGTAGGTGTAGACGCCCATGAACACGCTAGAGGAGACTACGGCTACCAAGCCGCCTGTGAAGCATAGCCTGAGAGGAGTGTAATATTCCTCCTTCTCCATCAGGGCGGTCAGAAGATTCACCCCGCTCACAGCCATATAGACAGCGGAGATGATTAGCGGTATAGCCATGTAGCTTGAGCGGTCAAGCTCATCCACAGCTATCAGCGTGCCGTAGTATGTAACCCTGTAGTAGGAGAAGGCGACTAAGCCTTCTAGAACCCCTGTCACGTAGTATAATGGTAGTATTAGCGTGAGGATGAGCAGGAGCCCGTATGCTAGGGTTGAGAAGCCTGACACGTATAGTGCTAGCCTACCTCTGCGGTCAAGCCCTGGTCTGGTTGCACCCATAGTCCCTACCCGCCCAGACGACTTCCTCACCGCTGTACTTGTAGGAAACCACCACGTATACGTAAGTCTGCGGCCCGCATAAGTCTAGTTTGAACTCGCTTAGAGGGGGGACGGATACGTTGAGGTAGGTTTCCCTCGACTCTATTATATGAGTTAGCCCCATCCAAGTCTCGTTCACGTAAGTCAGGTTCACGGAGACCCCTCTAAGAGGGGCTGGGAGCGTGTTGTTGACTATCAGGGTGTGGTTCACTATAGCAACGAACGGCCTCTCCAGCGTGAAGTGGATGGGGTAGTACCCGATTAAAACCCCCTTGTCGAGCCTGAGAGTCATGTTCACGTAGAAGTAGTTCAAGCCCTCCGAGTACAACTCCTCGTAGACTGAACCCGGGATGGTCACTGTTACCTCGCCTCCCTGGATCACGGCTCGAGGGCAGGCGGTGTTAAACCTCTCTCCGACAATGCTACACGACTCCACCCCAGTGAAACTCGTGTTCAAAAGCGTGTACTTCAAAGTCAGGCTCCTGTAGTCCCCGCTTAAATCATACCCCTTGAGCTCGACCGTTGGGGCGGAGAGCACTGTCTTGAAAGGCGGTTGCCTGACAACGTATACGGCTGTGAACACAACGTATATCAGGATGAAGAAGACGAAGAGAGAGGCCTCCAGGTTGAAAGGCTCGAGGAGCCTCCTCAAATCCCAGAAGGGGATGAAAGCAGAGGATAGGAAGAGGAGGAGGGCTGGCAGCCACACCTCCAGGGGTATGGAGGCTACAACCCTATACTTCACCTCGGATAAAGGCATCGGGGGGTCTGGAGCCGGGTTGTAGTCGCCTTTAGCAACCACGAACCCGCCCCCCGCATCGACCACCCTGTGGACAACGCAGTGGAACACGCCCGTGCAGTAGACCACTACATCCCCCCTCCCGAAGCCAGC
>WYEE01000088.1 GCA_009904025.1 Thermogladius sp.
AGTCTCCAAGATGTACTTGACGTCCACTCCCCGGTACACCCTGGACCTCACACTCCACCCTGTAACACAGTGGAAGTCAACCGTGATGGTTGTTAACGGTTGTTTCACCAAGTCCTCGTACCTCAACACAACAGCCTTCTCAACAAGTCCTTTAACCTCGAGAAACCATTCCCCGGGGCTGACTCGCGGCAACCCCTTCACAGCGTAGATCACCGGGTATGGGATATACGTTTGTTCGTCAAGGGGGATGTTTTCCCTTACCCTTAGATCCCTCCCCGGATCGTATTCTATAAGCCCCAGTCTACCCTCGATAACCCCCGCCAGAGTCTCTAGTTCGCGGGGGAAGATCAACAGTATTCTCCTAACTTCATTCGCCGTGGCGACCAGCCTGACCCCAATGTAAGCGCTTGCGTAGCCCTCGGGCTTGAAGTGTAGTCTAAACAGCATTGTTCTTGAACCGATGGCCTCATTGCTGGAGAACTCAACCGAGCCCTTTACCCCTAGTTCCCCGAGAAGATTAGTGATCTTATCCTTAATGTCGTTTACATTCCCAAACTCGAATTCCACCGGGCAATCGTAGACTACCGCTATATGCGGCCACTCCTCTCCCGGCCGGATCTTGTAACAACGCGTGTCCTTCACCACGGCCTATAAATGCTATTCCTTCGGATATACATGTTTCTTTACTTGAAGAAAGACTTGATGGATATTAAAGGCTTGTTTCTAGTGAGACCAGGCTTGCACTCAACGCTGTACTCTCGGCATCTCTCCTCTATACGCTTAAACAACTCGTCCCAGCTATATGCCTCAGCCAGCTTAGCGTATCGAGTGAGGGGGTGATCGCCGAGCATGAACGGTTTAACGTGGAGGCTGTCGTAGTAGAGCTCTGAGTTGGTTGACCTAGCAAGTTGGAGGAGGTCATCGATTGTCGCATCATCGTCGTTTAAACCAGGGATAATCGGCCCGTAGAAAACCCATGTCTTGATCCCACTATCCGATAGAACCCGGAGAGCCCGCGCCCTCCCCTCCGGTGGGGGTGCCCTGGGCTCTATCTGCGAGGCCACCTCCCTCTTTAGAGTTGTAATAGTTAAGCCGACGTCGACTCTCCCCCTATACCTCGAGAGGAGGTCGAGATCTCTCGTCACCAGGGGGCTCTTGGTTTGAACGCTGACTTTGAAACCATACTGCAGTAGGATTTCAAGCGACTTTCTCGTAAGCTTGTAGGTTGCTTCAACCGGCTGGTAGGGGTCTGTTATAGTGCCCACTCCCACAACACCCTTACTTGTCGCCACAGCCTCTTTCCTCAGTACATCTATTAGGTTCACCTTGACCGCCACTACATCACCCCACTTCTCGGCGACCTCTCTCATCCTAGTGTAAAGCCTAGCGTAACAGTAGGTGCACGCGTGGTAGCACCCTATGTAGGGGTTTAAAGCATAGTCTAAGTCAGGCAAACCGCTTTTAGATAGGGCCTTTGAGACCTTGACCTCTATAACCCTGATGCCTACCCACCCCTATTACTCGTGAACCTGGTTATCTCCTCAGTTTTTGCCAGGACCTGTAGGAGCCTGGACGCCTTCACCCACCGCCTCGCCCCAAGCTTGGTCTCTTTGTCAATGTACTCTAGCACCTCCCTGATATCGCTTGTCACTAGAACAGGCCCTTTCTCGTATGCCTTTCTAAGGGATTCCCTCACAAACCACACTCCGATCGCCAGGTTGAATCCCGGGTAGATCTCCCGCAATAGGATTGCCATCGCCTGTCTCTTGAGCTTCCGCAGGTGCTCGGCTGTGGCCAGGCGGCTTGCGAAGTAGCATCCACCGATAGAAGGGTACTCGCTTCTCCCCCTGTAGAGCTCGTAGTCTCCTTCAACCTCCACTTCTCCTCCAGCCGGGTTCCACGTTGACCCAGGCCACCAAGCCTCCATCCACTCGAAGCCCCACTTCCTCGGTCCTAGTACCGCTATGAAAAGATTGTCGTGGATTCTTTGCTCATACACCCTGAACTCGTTTAAGGGCTCGTAGCCTTTTATCTCGCGGATAAGGCTCTGCGATATAATTGAGTCTACTGCTGTAATACTCCACCTTGTCGGCACTAAAACCCTATCACTCTTCCTCCCGAAAGCACCTATGCTGAAGGCTCTCTGGATGTAGGAGACCGGTAGCCCGCTCTCGTAGAGATATAGGACTGCCTCGTGGGCTTTAACCTCATCGTTATACAATTTGTCGACATGTCTGGGTACACTCGGGTTCGAGTCCACCCTGTACGCCTCGATAGGGCTTCTAGGGCCTATTGGAGGGTTAGTCTCATCGAGGAGGAGATTCGGTTTCGGAGGCTTCAGTAATCGTATCTCGACATCCACTGGTTTAACGCTCAACGCCACCTCCTGAAAAGCTCTGACAAAAGGGTTTTCGAGATCCCTCTTATCGCTTACTTTAAAACCGAGGACTAGCGTCAGTCGATAGTTTAATACAGTGTTGAGCCCGAGGTCAACCCATTTCTCAGGCTGGTCGTAAATGGATGTGTCCCCTGTCTCAGGCGGCACGCTCACCCCTACTCTGACTGCAGGGTAGCCGTATCTACCCACAAAAACCGAGGGGGGTGATGAGCCAAAGAAATCCTTCTTCAAGGTTAGAGGGTCTAGCCTGAGATGAACGTATTGTTTTACAAGTATAGGACAGTAGGCTAGACCGCACCAGCCCCTGCCTCTGCATAGCACGCAGTAATTGGGGATACTAGACCCCTGCTTACTCATGGAAACACTTCCAATAAGCTAAGTTAGCAACCACCCGAATAAACCATGTGTTTTAAACGCGTTTAAGGGGGTTTACCCCTTATCCCCCACGCTACGGTTGTGGTTGATCTCAGGTGCCAGTTTATGTGTTATCCCACTGCTAGCGACCCTCATTATTGAGGAAATGATAAACGGGGGGTATATGGAGCCCGTGATCCCTGCGATCAGGGAACCTGTGAAGGAGGCTACTGAAGCGATAAGGTTTGAGGATAGGCTTAGGATCGATATGTAGGCCGGCCTCTGCTCGCTGGGTGTGAGATAAAACGTGTACATCGCGTTCGTTAAATCGAGGGAAGACCATGCGAAACCACTGTAAGCTTCAGCTAGAATAGTCATCCAGGCTGAAGGGGCTACTATGTAGGCTACCGGTACAAGACTTGTGGAAGCCATCCCAAGGCTGAGAGTGTGGTTTGACCCCTTCTTCAGGAGATTCTTCTTCCAGACCTCTATTGAGAAAAACTTGGCGAGTAATCCACCCATGTTTTTCACAAGTATTATAATCTCGTTCCCGCCGAGAATATTCAATACAAGGTAATCCCAGAAGGGGGCCGGAAGGTTCACAGAGTAGTTGAATAAGAGTTGCAACCCCAAGTACTTGTAGGTGTCGTTGCTGAAGGATACCACGCTAATTCTACTGTACACCCCTCTCCTCAAGTACCCTATCTTACTGAACCCGTTGAAGTTGCTGGGCCCGGGGTCCTTGATCATGAGTAACATCACGGTTGAGAACAGGGCGGAAGCCAAGGCTACACTGTAGACGAGTATGTAGGCCTCCAAGAGGTTTCTCACTGCGAGGAAGACCAGCGAGCCTGTTAGTAGAGATAGGATTGTTGAAACGTAGATGAGCTTGTTGATCCTAGACCAGAAGCTAGGGGCCTCCTCCAAGCTTACTAAGTCGCCTAGAAGGTCTCCTGCGGCCACACCAGCCAGCCCGCCCGCGAACTGTGTTACAGCCGTTAACCCAAGCAGGTATTGAAAGCTGAGAGGATGGGTTGTGAAGACGCTTAGGATGCTGAGGGACAAACCTATTCTATTTAAGGCGCCCCCAATATTCCATATAAGCTTCCTATTCCTCCTAACGCTATCAGGGAAGAATACCCCGGGTAGCTGGGATAGAGCGTATGAGAAGATCTTGGTTGAGGTCAACACACCTATCTCGAAGACGTTGAAGTTCAATATCCTGAGAGCCAGAGCGTTTGCTAAACCCGAAGAAATATTGACGGAGAAATTGTACGACGTGGTCTCAAACGTGTAGAACCTCCTACTCGACTCAGCGCTGTTCGGCAATGGAACCCCTCTTAGTAGCCTATCCTAGTAGATTGATTAAGATAGCCTTTTAACCGGGGTCTTAATTCAGCTGGTTCACAAAATGTCAAAAAGGAGGAGGGGGTACAGTGTTAAAAACCTAAGGCTAGAGGTCTAACTCACTTAAAATCTGTTCTCTTTTAGCGATCTCCCTTCTCTTCTTGAAGAGCCTTGTGGAGAAGTACCTGGCAGCGTAGTCTGGCAGAATAGTGACTACTCTAGCATTACTTCCGAGGTTGCGCGCCTTCGCCAGCTTAATAGCTGAGACCACGTTGGCTCCGCTGCTTATACCAACCGGCAACCCCTCAAGTTTCGCGATTCTCCTCGCCATTTGAATAGACTCCTCGCTACTCGCGGTCACGAAATCGTCTAGAAGATGCTTATACCTCATGATGATATCGGGTATGAAGCCGTCTCCAACACCCTCAACCTCGTGTCTACCCCAGGGCCCCGGCCTCCCCTCCTTGAACCAGTAGGCCGCCACCGGGCACTCGGCTGGCTCTGCCCCGGCTACTATCACATTCTTGCATTCCTCCTTCAACCTCTTGGCTACACCGATGAGGGTTCCGCCAGTGCCGACCTGGGCTACGAAAGCGTCTGGGCAACCGATTTGCTGAAGTATCTCCTTGCCCGTTGTCTCGTAGTGTGCTTGAATGTTAGCTTCATCACTCCACT
>WYEE01000040.1 GCA_009904025.1 Thermogladius sp.
TCCTGAAGTCGAGCACGCTACCGGCTTCGAGAACTACATCACCTGCTGAGAAGTCCTCGCCACGCCTCGAGACGTTGGCCCCAACTGCTACAGGCCTGTAAACCAGTATCTTCCCATCCCTGCAAGTGGTTTCCTCGATCATCACAACAGCGTCAGCCCCCTCGGGCAGTGGCTCGCCCGTGGAGACCGGGGAGGCGTAGCCTGGTTTAATCTGGGCCTCATTTACGATTCTCAACTCCACTGGGTTGAATAAGCTAGCGCTGTAGGTATCCGAGCTTCTAACAGCGTAGCCGTCCACCGCGCTCCTGTCGAAGGGCGGGTGGGCTATTTTTGCCTCAAGGTTTCTCGCCAGCACCCTCCCCCTTGCTTCAAGCAGTTCTACCTCCTCTACACCCAGCTCCAAGTCCTTTAGCACGCTGGCTAGTTTATCAACAGCGGCGGCCAGGCTGGTTAAAGACTTTAGCTCCTTCCCCTCCAAGAAGACACCTCAACCAAAATCGGATCCTATTTGCGGCTTAATACTTCAATACCGCCTCGCAAAGTAGTCTTTGATCCTCTTGTACAACCCGAGGTAGGCTGAGACAACCCCGCCGACGACCGGGATGCTCCTGGAGACTCTCTCCAGGAATGAGAGCTCGACGTCTGTAAGGGCGCGGAGACCTGCAGACGCCACGCTGTAGGCTAGCAGGGTGATTAAGAAGCCTACAGTCAACCTCGCGATGGATAAAGGCAGTAGCACCGCGAGCGGTATGGAGGAGGCGACAGCCACAGCCGAGGCTGCAAACATCTTGGCATACTTGGAGTAGTCGAATTCAAACCCCCTCCTAGATAAGAAGAGCAACTGGTAGACTAGGGCGGGTACACCCGCTGTTGCGTAAGCTATTGCTAGACCCGGGACGCCGAGGAGTAGACCGAGTGAGGTATATAAGGTTACGCCTGCGGCGAGCCCGATGATATTAGACTTGAGGATAACCTGCTTATACCCCTCTGCCTGGATTATAGAGCCGGCTATAACGCTGAAAGGCCACGTTAGGAGCGTCAGGGAGATTATAGTGTAGTAGAAGGCTGCGCTAACATACTCGAAGCCGTATACAGCTCTAATAACGTCGCCTGAGTATACTATTGAGAACAATGATAGGGGGAGGGTTAGCGCTAGCAGAGCTGAGAGAGTTGCCTCAGCAACACCCTCTAGATTCCCCTCTCCACTCTTCGACTGGTAAACGAAGAGGGGTAGTAGAGGTGTCGCGATCGCGCCATAGACAGCTGTCACAGCTCCGAGGAAGTTGTAGGCTGCGTTGAAATAGCCCGCCATAGCGTTCCCGAGGACGCCGAGACCTGCTGTCACGAAGCCGAGGATATAGCTTTGAAGCCTCCCGACAATAGCCCCAGCCACACTCCCAGAGTACACTGCGAGAGCGTATGTTAAAACCTCCTTGAAATCGAGCCCGCATCCACCCCCTGAAATAACTTTCCTCACAAGTAAGAGGGCTATAATGAGGGCGGTAATGTATGATAGCCCGGTGGCTATAATAGTATTCTCTATGGAGGGGGCTACTAGCTTGAACAACGCTACAACGGCTAAGAGGCGTACAGCTGGCTGGACAATGCTCACGATCGTCCAAGACCAGGCTTCGCCAAGCCCGACCATAAGACTCGATAGGTCGCCTACTAGAACCTGGGGGGCTAGAGTCAAAGATGTTAAAGCCACGTACAAGCCTATCCCGCTCCTACTGCTGAAGACCACTCCAAGCTCCTCTCCGAGTAGGACAAGGGGTGCTGACACGAGGAGGGAGAGGAGAAGCTTCGTCGCCAAGGCTGTCCTCGCCAGCTCTGACACCATGCACATCCTCCCCCGGGTAGCGTATAGCGAGGAGTACCTTAGGACAGCTGCGTCTAAGCCTAGGTCTGTGAAGAGGATTAGGACGCTCATGGGTATCTGGGCTAGACCATACAAACCGTAGTTCACTGGGCCAAGGAACCTCGCTGTTATCATCAGCGTGGCCACCAGTATTATCAGCTTGATTATCGTTGAGGCAGTGTATAGGAATGCGTGGACGCCGGCCTTCTCGACAGTGTACTCTAGCTCACTCATCTACACCACGTTCAGCAAGCAGGCTGGATTAAATTATTTACTGCCGTGTCTTTTAATGAGTTTGGTGTGGTAATGAAGCTGGGGGAGATCTCCGAGAAATCGTTTATTGAGGGAGTCCTGGCTAAATACCTAGCCGGGAAACCAGCGTTATCTCACCTGGAGTTCCCAGATGACGCCTCAGACTTCATCCCCCTAGCCCCGCGCACCGTAGTATCCGTTGACGCCTCCTCTATTGCCAGCGTGAAGCTGCCTTGGAGGAGTATGGGGGATGCTGCTTGGTCCATCGCCTCCGGTGCTGTGAGCGACCACGTCGCGAAAGCCTCCAGGCCAGCCTACGCCTTCGTCTCGATGGGCCTAGCACCCGATATGAGCGTGGAGGAGGCTGAGTCGATTCTCGAGGGCTTGAACCAGGCTTTCACGCACTACGGTGTGAAATGGCTTGGGGGAGATACAAACAGTTCGCGCGACCCATGGATCTCCGTAACGATAGTAGGGTTTACCACGGCCAAGAAACCGCCCTCCAGGAGAGGGGCGAGAGAGGGCGACGTCATCGTTGTGACAGGCAGGTACGGTGCCATGGGCTACGCCGTTGCTAGAGGGTTTAATGAGGCTGCGAGGCAGACATGGGTAGTCGAGAACACGCGCAGACCCCTCGTGGACTTAAGGGTTGGGACGGTAATAGCGCTGAACTACAAGTCGGTCCACGCCAGCATGGATGTAAGCGATGGCCTAGGCTACACTCTACTAGAAATAGCGAGGTCGAGTAATGTCGGTTTGAAGATAAGGAGGCCGCCCCTCCTGTACAAGGAGGTTTACGAGGTGTGCGATGGGAAACTCGAGTGCTTATACGAGCTGGCGTTGAACGGGGGCGAGGAATACGGTGTAGTCATGGCTGTTGACAAAGATGGTTTAAAGAAAGTACTCGAGGACTTGGACTCATATGACGTGGAGTACGAGGTTGTAGGAGAGGTCTCCAGCGGAGGGGGGTTAATTGTGGAGGGGCTGGCATCAACCCGGATCTACCGCTGGGACCAATTCGCCGGTTACGTTAAGTACATTTAACCTTTCTTGAAAAGGTCTCGCATTACGAAGAGGATGATGCCCTGATTTAAAACGGCATGCCTCTCCAAGTTATTTTCTGGCTGGGATTATGTGGCTCTACTTGGCTGGCTTATCGCTGGGTCTCCTCGGGGTCATGGATTTAATGGTGAACATAGTTGCAGTCAGGATTCTGGGTTTCAATCTCGTTGAGCTCGGGGTCCTGAACGCTGCTTGGACGATCGCAGTCATACCTTCTCTAAGACATGCGAACGCGCTGTCGAACGCCGGTTTAACCAGGAGGCCTGTCATCCTGGGTTTGACATCCCTGACCGTATTCATAGTGTTACTCTACGATACGGTGGTAGCGAGGAACATAACCCTAGTCTACCCAGCCTACATGCTACACGCTGTCGCTTACTCGTATATTAAGACGGGTTGCCAGACGGCTGTGCTGGAATCCTATCGGAGCAGTAGCTGGTCTTACTATAGTAGGAGGCTCTCGCAGTTCGCAGTCTTATCACAGGGCGTGGGATTGCTAGCTGTCTCCAGGGTTTGGAGCGGCTTATTCCAAGCGTGGAACTACCTGGCGCTATCCCTCGCGATCCTCCTGGTGAACGCGTCTTTGATGATGTTGATCCCACAGCCCTCGCTGAGATTCGAGAGGATTCTAACTAGAATAGAACAGTACTTGAAGAAGGGTCTAACACGTATACACGGCTATCTGACAGTCTCCAGCCTAGACTACGCGGATGGGGATAAGCTGAACATGATCGTTGACAGGTTTCTAGGTGAGGGTGTCAGCATACCAGTCCTGGCTTTAGCCTTAGTGTCCTTTAGAGTTGGCAACGAGTACTTGTTCACACCTCTACCATACGTATTTATCTACTACATGGGTTTGAGGACCCCGGATGTAATAGCCTTATACGGGCTGGGCATGATCCTCGGGTTCGTAATAATGCTGGTCATGCCATCAAATGTCGCCAGTAAGGGCGCTCTAACCCTCTCAGTCTTGGCCAAGATCGCTGGCGTCGTCTCAATAGTGGTTTGGAGGCCTGCTTTAATGGCTTCGTCAAGCCTCCTAGCTTTAATATATGTGTCGAACATAGTCATAGACACGACTCTATACACGATATACATCCAGGCCACGAGCGGTAGCAACGTAGGCTTGTACAGCATGGTCGCCGAGGCCTCAAGCCTCTTCGGCACCTTGACATCAGGCTTAGTCATGGTGGCGCTGGGTTTAAACACGACTCTCCTAGTACTAGTGGCGTTAAACCTAGCACCGCTCTTATTAGTAGGGGAGAATTGGTGAGGTAGGAAAAAAGATCTAGCTTGCTCTAGACCTGATTACAATCTTCTGCCCAACGATCATAGAGCTCGGTATCAACACGAGTAAGCCATCCTTCCTCCGGGCAACCGTGAACATCGAGCCTATGTCTTCTACAACGACCTCGCTCTCACCGGCTACATCCACGACGTCCCCGATCCTAAACGGCCTAGCAAGCAGTATGAACATGCCTGCCACAGCCTGGCTGAGGACGTTCTGAGTAGCGAAGCCTACGACTAATC
>WYEE01000114.1 GCA_009904025.1 Thermogladius sp.
TAGTGGCCTTGTTGACCTCCTCACGCCCTCTACCCGCAACCGCGATCACGACAGTTGCCTCGCCAGGCTTAACCTCACCCACCCTGTGGAATATGGCCACAGCCTCCAGGCCGAACCTCTCACCCTCCTCCCTGGCAATCCTCTCCAGAACCCTCGAGGCGACCTCACCATAGGCTGTGTAGACGAGTTTTTCAACCCTCACACCGGCAACCCTGCCTTTAACAACGCCCACGAAAACCTCCACTCCACCGGTCTCAGAGTCCAAGGCCAGCTTGGAGACCTCGCCTAGGAATCCCTGGAGGAGGTTCAACGGGTCTCCTTCCACGAGGGCTGTCCTAACGATCAACTCAACCACCCGAGGACGGAGGCAGTAGAACCACCCTATCCCCTTCGCGGAGCACTCTCTCCCCCGCTGCGGCCTCCCCGTTAACGAACACCGAGATATTGAACCTCCCGCGGATGCTGTCAGGTAGAATCGACTCGATCACCTCCTTTACAGTCGCACCCTCCCTAAACTCGTAGAAACCCTCCTTAACATGGTCGCCTAGGAGCCCGTATGCCTTAATGTAGACTCTCACAACAAGACACCCTGGGAGGATCAAGAGGCAGGCCGTCTATTAAACTCTAAGCCCAGTCGTCAACTATGAAACAGCCCACATCCAGGGTTTCAGCTGGTTGGCGAATGAGGAAAGCGGCTCCAGGTATCAGCCGACCCCCTTACTCGACGGTATCTCTCCGGCGCCCTTCCCTCTAGCTCTAGCTATAGCCTCGCTTAGGATGCTGAAGGCCTTCATAGTGTCCTCCGGGGAGATCACGATTATGGTTTCACTATAGCTCGACGTTATCTGGATTATGTTGATGTTGGACTGGGCTAGTATTGTTGTTACGTAGGCTATCAGGCCTGGCGTGTAGATGTTTTCCACGGGGCTCACTAGTAGTATGGCTGTCAAACCGCTCTGCTGGAAGAGGGGCTTAGAGCCGATGTTTAGGAATGTCTTAGACTGCTCGTCGCCGACCATCACTGTTATGCTCGTTATGCCTGTCACTATGGAGAGGAACCTAGTCCCCTGGAGGGACCCGGCTATCCTAACTATCTCTCTCAGAGCACTTGAGTCATAAGTCAAGACGGAAACCTTGGTTTTAACCTCGATGCTGGTTTCCCTGAGTATTCTCTCGATGTTGGAGACGTTCATCGGGCTTAAACGCCGTGCCAGCCTGATCAAGGCCACCTTAATGCTCTCGATAGACGCCTCTCCCCCAAGCTCCTCGTCCACAAACCGCTTTATAGCCCTCGCCACCCGGGAGTAATTGGCTAAGCCCGAGGCCAGGCACTCCTTTAAAACAGGGTTGTTCTCAACTATCTTCTCAACAACCCTGCTCACGCTACTCTCACCGGGCTCCAATGCCTGTAACACCCTCTTACAGATCATTGTAACAAATGGTTCAATGATGTAACATGATATACATATGTCCTTAAAAACTTGAACCACTTTAATACAACGAGGTGCGTTAAAGTAATGAGCGGTAGGGGTAGAGCGATCATAGACATAATGGCTGTCAGCACGAGCGGGGCTTTGTCGCCTGGGCCCTTGTCCTTCACGGCTGTCGCGGCTGGAGCCTACCTCGGAGTGTTTGGTGGCCTACTCGTTGCGACAGGCCACCTCCTCTTCGAACTACCCTTCACACTCCTGCTAGCCCACGGCTTCAGAAGGCTGGGCGAGGCGATTTCAAGGTATAGGCTGGGGCTAGACCTCGCGTTCATTGCCTCAGCCCTGTTCTTCGCATACGAATCCTTCAAGGCTGGCATGAACCCTGTGAACCCTACCGCGGGTATTGTTTCATCGAGCATCTCAGCCCTCCTCGCAGGCTTCCTGCTCACAGGGCTCAACGCGTATTTCATAGCGTGGTGGCTTACGGTTGGTATACCTGTTGTAAAGGTGTTCAGCGGGGCTGGGGCCCTCCTCCGCCTAGGCTACTACACCGCGCACGTCTGGATAGACTACGCTTGGCTCACCCTCTTATCTACAACGGGCTTCCTCCTCTCCACCAGGTTCTACAGCTACATGCTAGACTCGGTGGGCATCGTGTTGATAGCTCTCGCCGCCAGACACGTCTACACGACCGTCAATCACTTCGCTGAAAACCAGGGTTGAACCCACCCCCTAGTTAAGGTGTTGATATGTTCCATACGTTACACGTCTACGTATGTATCCCATCTTGATCGTACATATCGTTTAAATACTTGTACCGAGACGACTGAGGGAATTCAAGGTGGTTGATGTGAGAAGAATACTCGTGTTAGCCCTGGCGCTAGCATTGGTAATAGCATCTCTACCTCTGAGTAGCACGGTGAACTCGCAGCAGGTTAAGGTTTTCAGGGTTGGTTGGGGAGGGACATCCTTCGACACATTCAACCCCTTCACAACTTACGCAACCATCTCGGTCTGGCTGACGCTCGACGTTTACAGTAGGCTTGTTAGACCTACGGAGAACTTCACCGGGTTTATCCCAGACCTGGCTGAGAGCTGGGAGATACTGGGTGACAACACTATTAGATTCCACCTGATCCACAACGCTACTTTCACGGATGGGTACCCTGTTACAGCCGAGGACGTAGCCTACAGCTTCTACCTAGCCAACCAGAGCTGGAGTGCACTAGCCCCGTATGTGGGTATGGTGAACAAGATCAATGCCATAGACAATTACACGATAGACTTCACTGTGACAAGCCCAACATTATTCATGCTTGAGGCAGCGATAACCATACCAATAGTGCCAAAGCACATATGGGCCAACGTAAGCGACCCCTCAACCTACGCCGACAACCCGCCTATTGGGAGCGGGCCGTTGAAGGTTGTAGAGTTCCACGAGGGCCAGTACGCTGTGTTAGAACCCAACCCAGCCTTCTACTACCCTAGCTGGCTACCTAAGGTGGATAGGATCGTCGTGAAGTTCTACAGCGATGTAACCTCGGCTACAAACGCACTCCTCGCAGGAGACATCGACGCTGTAGGCCCCTATATTGCTTCAACGTTGATCCAGACGGTCGCCAACAACCCCAACCTATACTTATTTAAAGCCCCGCCCACAATGTACTTCTACCTCGCCTTCAACGTAGACCCGAATGGGACGGGCAACCCAACCCTCAAGGACATTAACGTTAGGCTCGCACTAGCCCACGCCATCAACGTCTCCTACGTCTGCGGGATAGGCTGGCCTGGAGCCGGCTCCCCGATGGGTACGGTGCTGCCTTCCACGAACATATTCGCGGATCCAAACCTCAAACCATACGACTTCAACCTGACGCAGGCGGCCCAGATCCTGGATCAGGCCGGCTACAAGGTGGGCTCAGACGGGGTGAGGGTCTCGCCCTCGGGTGTCAGACTGGAATACAGCCTCCTAGTCCCAAGCAACCTTCCCGAGGCGGTTAAAGCGGCGCAGGTGATAGCGCAGTGGTGGAGTCAAATAGGCGTTAAAGCCAATGTTCAGCCGATGGACACCGGCAGTATGTCCGCGATAATATGGAAGAAAGTCAATAATACAATCGTATTAGGTCACGACATGGATATATGGGATTGGTTTGTAGCTCCCAACGACGTGTTGTTCCTCAACGTGTTCCTCTCTAATATGAAGCTGACAGGGGTCTCGGATTCAGGGTACGCGAACCCCACATACGATTCAACCTACAATGAGCTGTATAATGCGACAAGCCTAGATGAGTTGAAGACTATAGCCTACCAGCTGCAGGAGATGCTCCACCACGACCTACCCTACATCCCGCTATGCGAGATCTGGGCTGTCCAAGCCCACAGCAAGGCTTTCACAGGCTTCGACTACAACTGGCCTTCAGGCCCCTTCGGCGGTAGTGACTGGAGGACCTTCCTCAACGTTCAGCCGGCTACATCTAGTCCATCCTCAACCCCCAGTAACACAAGTACCACGCAACCAGCCACGTCGACAACAACAAGCAGTGGGGTTGCTTCAACAACCACTACAGGCCAGGCTACAACGAGCCCCGCAGCGGCTTCAACCAGCACATGGCTTATTGCCGGCGTTGTAGCGGCCGTGGTGGTTGTAATCGGTTTAACTGTCTACGTGTTGAAGAGGAGGTGAGTGTATTGGCGTATAGATCTTATATCATGAGGAAGTTTTTTGCACTCCTCCTAACATTATTCATCGTAACCCTCGTAAACTTCATCCTATTCAGGCTACTCCCAGGAGACCCAATTATGATTTTATTCAGGGACCCGAGGCTCACACCCGAGCAAATAGACTACTTGTACCATAAATTCGGCTTAGACAAGCCTCTGATAGAGCAGTTCTTCATATACTTGTGGAACCTCCTTAGAGGGGAGTGGGGTATTTCATTCGCATACAAGAAGCCTGTCATGGAAATACTGCCTGGTAGAATATTGAACTCCCTCATACTGGTGTTGCCGGCTACGATACTATCCATTCTCTTAGGGGTTGTAACAGGCGTGGTTGCAGCCTGGAAGAGAGGGGGCCTAGCTGACGCAGCCATATCAACGATCTCCCTAGGCTTATACTCGCTTCCAACGTTCTGGCTCGGCGGGATATTCATATTCTTCTCCATAAACTACTGGAGGCTACCCGTAGGCGGCATGTTGAACTACGGGTTGGACCACGGCGGCTT
>WYEE01000073.1 GCA_009904025.1 Thermogladius sp.
CGAGAGAGTTGTCTTAAAGGGATTTAACTTGTTTGACTCCAGCAATGCCACTAAGTCCCCAGCCCACTCGTCTTCAACCCAGGCTACAAGAGCCCTCTTCTTCACGTAGAAGCCTATTAGGCCTCTCGCGTCTTTGAGGGATTCGACTACCCGAGTATAGTCGAATAATTTCATTGTGAATTCATGTGCTAAATGGAAGAACAAGGCTAAGTCAGGGTTATCCCACAATTTTAGCACAGCCTCCCTAGCAAACTCGTACACCTGGGATTCCACCCTGGCCAGCATTAGAGGAGTCGGCTCCACGCCGGGGAGCTCCGCTACCACTAGAGTAGGCTTTAACCTCTTGATACTGCGAGCTACGCCTATACCAGGAGGCCCCGGCTTCACTCTTATGACGAACCCCCCGTGGAACTGGGCTATCACATCTCCTAGACCAGTCTTGAACTCGACCTCGGCTACGTGGGCGCTCCAAGTAGACTCCTCTGAGATAAACCCCTTCTTCCCCAAGGATATAAGGGTGCTCAGGGAGAGGGATAGGGCGCTTGAAACGGCGAAGCCCTTTCCGAGATCGATGGGTGAAACAGCTGACACCCCCATGCTGGATCCCTCGATACCGCATATACGCGAGGCGTGCTCCTGAAGCACACGCTCACCGTCGAGCTCGATCCAGCAACCACCCCTCACAGCCCTAGACGTCACCCAAAGGTCTAGTACGAGCCCTGCCCCAATGCTCCCAGTGTGAAGCAGGTCGCTCCCTATAACAGGTGCCCAGAGGCCGGATACGTGGAGGGGGACTTTAACGACGGGAGGTGTTTTCAAAAACTCATTACACCAGGAACCTGGAGTACAAGTCGGGTAGGAGCAGCCAGCCGTGCTCGTAGACTCCTAGCCTGCCCTTAGCGCACTCCCTCTCGGTGAAGGCCCTCGCCTCATCCCCAGGGACGCTCTCAGTGTTGAATACAACCGGCACAGGGTCGTCTGTGTGAGCCCTCACGCTCGGGGGTGTCGCGTGGTCTGCTGTCACGACGACGGCGAGCCGGCTCGGCCTGTTCTCGAGGAGTAGGCTCACGTAGTACCTGTCTATCTCCTCTATCCTCCTCTTCTTCAGCTCGAAGTCCCCGTCGTGCCCGGGCTCGTCGGGCCCCTTCAAGTGGACGTACACTATCTCGCTCCTGCTCAACGCCTTCATAGTTGCCTCAAACCTCTCCTCGTAGTCCCTCCTCGGATCCCCGGATGGAGGGTTGAGGACTATGGTGTCAGCCCCGAAGATCCTACCTATACCCAGTTCAACAGGCATCTCAGCTAGCACAGCGAACCCGCACTTATATTTTTCCTTCAAGGGCTGTGCCCTGGGTATTGAGCCGCCCGCGTCTCTTAGTAGGATGGCGTTCGCGGGGGGCTGGTTCTTTCTACGCCTCTCCTCGTTTACGGGGTGCTTATCCAATATCTCGATCGCCTTCTCGGTGAAAACGTTCGCCAGCTCGGCTGCAGCCCTGGCCTCAGGGGTGTCTTCGAGTGGTTCAATCTTCTTGACGAAAGGCTGGAAGTCTCTGGCTGCCACGCTTATCAAGCCCTTCCTCACATAGGCTGGATCATTGTTCTCGACCATTGGGGACAGCCTCCTACTCCTGCTCCCGATTATCACGACGGCTCTGTGGCCTATGGTCGCCTTAACCCTCGCGTACCCGTCGTGGGTCCCCAGCTCCATGCCATCCAGCTTCTCAGCCAGCACCCTAGCCTCCTCGCTGCTCAGGCTCCTCCCAACCCTCCTATCTATGATCCGCTTGCTAGCCGGGTCTATGGTCGCGAAGTTCGCTCTGAAGGCCACTTCGAACCCTTCCCTCAGGGAGAGGCCAGCCCCAACCGCCTCTATGGGCCCCCTCCCAGTGTAGACTTCATGCGGGTCGTAGCCGAGCAGGGAGATAACCGCCTCGTCGCTTTCAGGTGCCACGCCTTTTCCAACACTGTACATCAACCCGCAGAGCCCGTACTTAGCCAGCTTGTCTAGGTTCGGCTTATACGCCTTCTCAAGCGTGGTGGAGGGGTCTGAGAGCCTGTCAGCCGCCCCGTCTAGCACGAGGTATAGTAACTTGTACTTCAAACTCATCTAAATCGCCATGAAACAGTATTATCAGCCTTCTTTAAAATAACCTTCCGAGAAAAACGAGTGCTCCCTACCCGGGAAAACGCCCTGTTTAACCTCCCTCACATAGCTTGAGACAGCGTCCACTATGATTTTCTTTAAATCAGAGTATTTCTTGGCGAAGGGGGGAGTGTTCTCGGATAACCCTAGCACGTCGTGTAATACGAGTATCTGCCCATCGCACATCCAACCGCTCCCAATGCAGATGGTGGGCACGGAGACCTGTTTTGTTATCTCGGCCGCTACATCCGCCGCCGTGAACTCTATGACTATCGAGAAGACGCCTGCTTTCTCCAACTCTTTAGCGTCGTCAATAAGCTTCTCGGCTTCAGCGGCTTTCACACCCCTCCTCTTGTAGCCCCCGATCAAGAGATATCTCTGGGGTGTCAACCCTATGTGCCCCATCACGGGTATGCCGGCTCTAACCATAGCCTTAACCGCGTCAGCCATCTCGCCTCCACCCTCGATCTTGACTGCCTCAGCCCCCTTCTTCAACATCAACCCAGCGTTGTAGACCGCATCCTCTATGCTCGTCTCATAGCTTAGGAAGGGCATGTCCCCGACGAGGAGGGCTCTGGGCCTGGCTCTAGCAGCGCTTTCAACGTGGAGGAGCATCATCTCCATTGTCACGGGTATTGTAGACGGGAGCCCGTGGACAACCATACCCACACTGTCGCCGACGAGGATAATATCCACGCCCGCCTGGTCCACCAACCTGGTTGTGGTATAATCGTAGGCTGTAATAGCCGCTATCTTCTCAGCCCCCTTCTTTTTCACTATGTCTCTAACTGTGACCTTCATACTCACGCCAGCCCTCTATCAAGTGGATTATCAACGTGATAATTTTATTCACTGTTAAACCTCGCCCAGCCGACTCCAATGTCCTAGCTATGAAGCCGTTTATGTAGTCCACCTCCGTCCTCCTCCCCCTAGCTACATCCTGGGCCATGCTCGAATAGTTCTCTCCAGTACTCCTAGCACCATTCAAAACATGTTTAACGAGTTGCCTCTTATCCAGGTTGAACCCGTGGATTCCAGCCGCCTCAACAACTTCATCCAGGATAAGCTCTACCAGAGGCCGGGCCTCGTCTAGGAGGACGACTCTATTCCTAGCCATCGCGATCGCCGTGAGAGGGTTGACCACGCTGTTGAGGGCTAGCTTAAGCCACCTATAGAAGTCGATGTTGGAGACGACGCGTGCATCGCAACCCCCTCTCCTCAGGGCGGCGGCTAAATCCATCAACCCGTGGCATAGACCCCTTCTAGAGCCTAGTATAATGGAGTTTCCTCCAGTGTGCTTCACGTAGTTCTCCCCAACTCTCTCCCCACCGAAGTAGACTACCCCTGCGGCAACACATTTATCAGGCATCTCCTCTTCAGCTAGCTCCAGGCTTCCGAAGCCGTTTTGAACCATGACTACCACCCGGCTACTGTGGGAGAGATGTCTCATTAAGCCTAGCGTTGAAGGCACGTCGACCGCTTTAACAGCGTTCACCACGAACTCGCATGAGACATCTAGCGTGGTGTAGTGTAGGGGGGTGACCGGGACCAGGTAGGGCTCTCCCCCTGCTTCGACGAATATACCCCCAGCCTCCTCTACAGCCTTAATCGAGTCGTTTCGACGGTAGAATACCCCTATCCTACCCCCGAATCCGCCTTTATGGAGGTAGTAGGCTAGTATGCCCCCTACAGCCCCACCCCCTATAATACAGTACTCCATTGCTTCAACCAAGTTTCACACCACGCTGTGTTGGAGGATGAAGTCTATGATACCCTCAAGCTCCACGAAATCTCTCGAGAGTATGTAAATGTTCGGCTCCAACCCCCTACCCCCTTCGTCTACTACCGCATCAGGCTTCTTCGAGAGGGCCTCTTCTACGGATCTCCAGAATGAGTCCGCTGAGTCGTGGGGGCCTGTCTCAACAATCTTTAAACCCATCCTGGTAATCGAGTCGCTGATCCAAGGTTGGTTGGATAAGTTCACGGCGAGCCTCTTACTCTTATTGTACTTGATCGCGGTGATCAAAATCCTCGATAAATGCCTGCTGGCACCGTACATGGGCTCACCAGCGTAGCCGGCCCTGCTGTCTACTCTAACAATCCTACCGGTTAATGCGATAATGTCGCCGGGGGTGGACGCCCCTCTAGGCGCGTACGCTATGTTCACCCCCACTTCCGGCACCAGCTTGTAGACGAGCGGCTTTGAGACAAACTTGTTCACGAAATCCCTGTACTCCTCTATGAAGGGGTCTGTTATAGAGCCCTTGCTACAATATTCTCTCAGCCAGTGGAGGCTTCTGCACGCATACCTCGTTGCGAAGTCTTCGATATAGTAGTTTGACACGATCAAGAACCTTAGTATATCACCTCTCTCGAGGTAGGAGGCTAGGTTGTTGACAACGTAGAGGATCTCTTCCTCGGGGAAACCCATTTTAACCAGCTTCTCCTTATAGCTGGTGTATGTTTTACTCAGATATTTGTTGACAAGGGGTTGTGAAACACCAAGTAGCCTTGAAATCTTATGCTGGCTGATATTCCTGCGGTGCAACTCGTGGATCAACAGTCCTCTCAGGTAGGGCAATATTTTCTTGTTTGCAACATCATGTATTATCATTTACTCCCAGGGCCCTCAGCGAGTCTTCTAGAGGCGACCCCCCAGCCTGTGCCGGCTTCTCTCTCGACATTCTGAGTGTTATGAACTCCGCTAATTTAACAAGCTCTCTTATCTCCTCAAGTTCCATCCCGAAGTAATCCTCATAGCCCGCCATCTCCTGGTACAAGTCTATCATCTTCGAGAGTTCACCGAATACTATTCTCCTGAAAACCTCTCTGTCAGCGGCTGTCAAATTGTTCTTGGACGCCAGCTTTAGAAGGGTTGATTTCACTCTGCGGGGTTCAAGGCTCTCAAACTTTACCCTCAACAAGGAGATCTTCGGGTCGTCCTCAACAGTGTCTGCACCGATAGCTCTCTTAACAGCCTCTATATCAGTGAACCTCCACCATGTCTGGTTAGTCGACGAGTAGGATTTCTCTAAAACCCCCAGCTCTTTCTCAAGGGTCCTCAGCAGGTTTACTGGGTTGTAGTTGAAGCCCATCCTCGCCAGTCTTAGAACAAGGTGTTTAAAGCTGAAATCCCCGTACCTGTGGTCTACATTTGGGTCTCCAGCGATCTCTAAAGCCGCTTTCAAAACCAGGAAACCCTTATCACCATACTTCTCTAGGAACCCCTTAACCCTATTGTAAACAAGACTAGAATCCAAATAAACCACCGTTCTCGTTTATTTTCGATACCTTGAATGATATTTATAGGTTACCGGAGGGTTTACGTGGCTTCACCTCTGGGTTGAAGTAATAACGGGTTATCACGGGGTGGGAGCTTTGGGTGCTGCCGTGGAGGTTAGGGGTTTGAGGAAAGTGTTCAATGGAGTGGTAGCAGTCGACAATGTGTCCTTCGAAGTATCAGAGGGGGAGATCTTCGGTTTAATAGGCCCCAATGGAGCTGGGAAGACAACCACGTTGAGAATCATAGCAGGGATGGTGAAGCCCGACCTAGGCGAGGTTAGGATCATGGGTTCCAATCCCTTCCGTGAGGGGATGAGGGTCAAAGAGCTACTTGGCTACCTACCGGAGGAGGCGGATGTGTACTCGCGTTTAACAGGCCTCGAACACTTGAGATTCTACGCGAGTCTCTATGGTGGGAGGGTCGATGAGACTGTGAGATATGGGGCTGAGATAAGCGGCTTGGGGGGAGATTTAAACAAGAGGGCCGGCGAGTACAGTAAGGGGATGAAGAGGAGGCTTCTACTAAGCCTTGTTTTAATGAGGAGGCCTAGAGTCGCCCTACTAGATGAGCCAACCAGCGGGTTGGACGTCTACTCTAGTTTAAGAGTGAGGGATCTGATAAAAAGGTATGCGAGGGAAAACAAGACGGCCGTGATACTCAGCAGCCACAACATGCTTGAGGTCGAGTATGTGTGTGATAGGGTTGCTTTCATAAGCAGGGGTAGGATTGTCGCGGCAGGTTCACCCGATGAATTGAAGGAAAAGTATAATGCTGGGAACCTCGAGGAGGTTTTCGTGAAAGCAACCGGTGGTTGAATGAACTTTAATACAGTGAGAATTATTGTTTGGAAGGAGCTCCTGGACTTGTGGAGGGATAAGAAGACCCTCGCGGTGGCTGTACTGCTACCAGTTGTCTCAATGCCGCTAATAGGCTTAGCGGTCCTACTCCTATCCACGCAACAGCCTGTACAGGTCGCGATAGTGGATGAGGATAACACGTCTTACACCAATCGAATACTGGGCATTACTGTTTCATCCAGTTGGCTGGTGGGTAATCTAACCGAGGCTTTAACCAGGAGTGGTTGCCGGGTCGACGAATACGATAAGAGCCCGGGCAACATGACTTCCTACGATCTTGTAGTCGTTATTCAAAAAGGCTTCTCCGAGAACACTACAAGCCTGGTCAACCAGGCTAGCGTGGAGATCATTCGGAAAGCCAATGTACAGCCAGCGGTGAACGCTGAGAGCACTATAATATCAGTGCTATCACAGTTCTCGAGTAACATCTCGAGGGTTAAAGTCGAGTCTCTAGCTGGTTTAGCCGGTTTGAAACCCGGTTCCTTCAACGTCAACTCGATACTCCAGCCGGTTGTGGTGGGGCCCCTTGTAGTCATAGCACCCTCCGGGGCGCCTGCGACTCCGATAGAGCAGATCAGGCCTTACATCGCTAAGATACTTATACTAGGCTTCATCTTTGTTGTATCACCGGCATCAATGTACGTCGTCGACAGTATTGTGGGTGAGAGGGAGAGGAAGACTATTGAACTCCTCCTGGCGACACCCGCTAGCGTAGCCGAGATCATATCGGGGAAGCTTATGGTTGCCTCGGTGCTTGGCCTGGTTTCAAGCCTATCAGATGTGGCGAGCCTCATGATATACATGTACCTTATAACCCTATCGCTAGGCGGGTATTTCTGGCTTGTACTAGACTTGAAGCTGATTCTCCTCCACGCTGTCACAGCATTCTTCACGATACTCACAACAATAGCTATCGCCACACCGTTTATTACTAGGACGCAGGGTATTAGGAGCGCGAGCAATATAGCGACGCTGGTGAACATGATAGGGATGACATTGTTCTTCACAGGCTTCATGGTCGACTACCCTAAGTTAGAGCCGAGCGTACTCTACCCCCTCATGCTAATCCCCTACACTCACTCCATCCTTGTAATCCAGGAGTACGTGTACGGTATGGCTTTGAACTCCCTCATACATCTAGCAGTGCTCATAGTCGCCAGCCTCATACTACTCTACATTGGTGTTAGAGGAATTAGCCCGGAGAAGATTTTGCTGGCTCGTTGAGCACGGGATTAACTTTTTAAAAACAACCGTATTTTATTTGAGTGAGGGATCGTTGGTTGAAGCAATCCCACCTGCGGGTCTTGTTGGCGAGCGATGAAAACGGGTTCCTAGATTTAAGTCAGGTTCAGCAGAAGCTTAATTTAACCATGTCAAGCCTGAGAAGATACATCAGGATCCTCGAGAGAGACGGGTTTGTATCGAGGTCGGAGAAGGGTTTTGTATTAACAGAGAAGGGGATGAAGCTGAAGAAGACTGTTCAGGCGTTGAAGGAGAAGAGGGATGCACCAGCCTACTACATCACAGACCCGTCGACAGGCCAACCCATACCACTCAGCTTCAGAAACTACAGCCAGCTCTACGCTATACTAGCCTACGGTCTAGTGGATAAATCCCTCATCGAGAAGCACATCTCCCAGGGATACCTCTCCAACTGGGCACGGGAAGCATTAGGCGACGAGTACCTGGCGAGTCTCATCCAAGGCGGGGAGGTCAAGAACGCCAGTGACCTACTAGCCTACTTGAAGATGATAATCCAGCTCTCAACGGCTGAGAAGTAATGCCCCGAGAGGGGGATAGGGGAGAACTCGAGGGTAGGTTGATAGAGTATATTTCGAGAGCACGCTGGTGGCCTTGGAAAACAGGTGAGAGAGCCCCGTTTATAACGAAGCTGGTGGAGAGAAACGGTTTCGTCCACGTTAGGGTAAGCGACGGGGAGAACCTGTACCAGGCATCCTTCATTGAAGGCGATAACCCTGGTCTACCCGGAGACCGGGTCATACCCTTCAAGGGGCGGTACCTGTATGAGGCGGAGTACGATAGTAGATTCCTCGAGAATATCAGGGAGGTGAGCGGTGTAACCCTAGAGCTTGCAGGCGACTTCGATCCGGCGATCACGTCGGCCAGGCCCCTTACATTGGATTCAACAAACGTTGTCTCCCTACTGGAGACCCGGAGGGGGGAGAAAGCTGTTTTAAAAAGCTACAGGCTGCTCCCCAAAGTGAACATGGAGTACTTGTGCCTCGTCAAACTCAGCAGGGAGGGTTTTAAGAACACGCCCAGAGTGAGAGGGTTGATACACGAAGACGGTGATCCTATAGCTATCATCCTCCAGTTCATCACAGGGTTCAACGATGCTGGATACCCCTTCTACGAGGAGTTGTCCAGCTGGCTTAGGTCTAGGGATATAAGGCTCAACCTCGGCTTATCTGCTAAGTTGGGGGTTGTGACAGCTGGGCTCCACGAGGCATTGAACAAGCCCGGGGACAAAGGGTTCTTCGGGTTAGAGGAGATCACGAACAACGATATCTCAAGATGGGAGGAAAGGTTGAGCCGGAGAGTTAACTTCATATACGAGAAGTTCGACGAGTACGCTACTATCAAAGACTACGAGTGGCTCGGCTACTGGAGAGATGTCTTCGATAAAAAAGGGATAGAGGTAGTTGAGGAGGCGAGGAGTCTCCTGGACAAATATAAGGGCGGTCTCAAAGCGAGGATACACCAGGATCTGCATCTACTCCAAATGATCTATAACCCGAGCGAGGGCGAATTCTACATAATAGATTTCGAGGGGGAGCCTGGCAGGAGTAACGATGAGAAAGTCGAGAAGGAACCCCCTCTCAGGGACGTAGCCTCCCTTGTAAGGAGCTTCCATTACCTCTCTTTTTCAGCTGTCATGAATTGGAGTAGCCTGAGTCTGGATCACGTGGCGCGAAGCCTCTTAGGCGAAGACCCCGCTCTACAATGGAGGAAGAGGCATTTGACCTCCATGATCTACTCCTACCTGGCCGACACTTTAAGGGGGGATATCCACGGATTCGGCGAGAAAATAATAGCGGGTTTAGACGAATACTTGAAGCCGTGGGTCGTGGAGAGAGCTTTATACGAGGCCGTGTACGAGTTGATGTATAGACCGGGTTGGTCCCCAATCCCTATTCTAGGATTGCTGAGGATCTACTAGGTTTAAATAATCGATTAAACATGCTGAAAACGTTTTTTATTTGCCACCCGCGAATCTATCATAGTGGTGTTTAAATGCCGGATGTTGTTTTGGTATTCGAGGTTCACCAGCCGTATAGGCTCGCCAGGAATGTGTATCATAGGCTTGTTGAGAGGGCGCTGAAAGGGGAGCTGACCCTACGCGATGTCGAGGAGGCCATATTCGACCAGCCGTTGAACAAGCTTGTGATGGAGAGGGCTTCTTCTAAATGCTATATACCTGCCACGCGGATAATACTGGAGAGCATTCAAAGGTATAGGAACTCGAATAGAAGGTTTAAAGTATCGTACTCGGTCTCAGGCGTATTCCTCGAGCAGGCCTCCAGGTGGGCTCCCGAGGTTGTGAACCTTTTCCGAAGCGTTGCCGAGACTGGTTTAGCAGAGTTCATCAGTCAGACATACTATCACAGCATGGTCGCATTCCTCGGAGTCCCAGAGTACAGGGAGCTCGTCGAGCAAGTGTCAGAGCATAGGAGGGTGATCGAAGAGTTAACCGGCTTAAAACCGGTTACGGTTGAGAACACAGAGTTCTCATACAACAACGACATCGCCGCTGTCTTCGCTGGGCTTGGTTATAAAGCGGTGTTGACGGAGGGCGTTGAGAGAGTCTTAGGGTGGAGGTCGCCTAACTACGTTTACAAGGCTTACGGTAGCGAGATAAAAGTGTTGACCAGGAACTACAGGTTGAGTGATGACGTAGGATTCAGGTTCAGCGATAGGAACTGGGATCAATACCCCTTGACCGCGGACAAATACTCCGCCTGGCTCTTAGCTACACCGGGGGACGTCTTGCTCATCGCCCTCGACTACGAGACTTTCGGGGAGCACCATTGGCCTGAGTCGGGTATCCACGAGTTCCTGAGGTGGCTACCCGGCGAGGTCTTGAAGTACAGCAATCTCTCCTTCTCAACACCAAGCGAGGTGGTGGATAAATACCCCGCCAGGGATACTATAGACGTACCCCCATGGTCTACTATCAGCTGGGCCGATGAGAGGGATCTAAGCGCCTGGCTCGGGAACACGATGCAACAGGCTTCCATGAAGGCCCTCTACGACCTCTACTACTACGTGAACGCTATAGGGGATGCCGGTTTAAAGAGGCTGTGGAAGCTGTTGTCTATAAGCGACCACCTCTACTACCAGGCCACAAAGTTCGGGAGCATTGGGGAGGTGCACGCCTACTTCTCACCATACAAGAACGCAGGGGACGCCTACGCTCTCTTCATGGAGGCCGTAGGTGTTCTATCCACACTGGTAGCAGAGGCTATTACAAGGGATCCAAGGGGATTCATAACAAGGTTCAAGACGCCGCCTGAGAAAGCCTTCTACTTCTACTCGCCTGCATCAGGCTACACTGGGTTGAGGGCTTCAAGCCTAGGCGAGTTCCTCGATTTATTGCGGAGGATACCGGACGACGTGTTCCTATACCACGCTGGGAGAGGAGATTTCTCGAGCTGGATTAGAAACGTGTTCATGCTCGAGGATCTAGCTGCCGCAGTGGCTGAAGCGGAGAAAAAGCATCCGGGTGAGGCGCGTAAGGCGGTTGAGATTGCTGTTAAATCCCAGTTAGGGGTGTGAACGTGCCAGGGTTCTATGTCTTCGCAATACACTTCCACCAGCCTACAGGTCAGTTGAAGAAGATCCACGAGAGGGTCTTCGAGAACAGCTATAAGCTACTCACAGACGTCTTCAAGGAGTTCAGCGACCTGAAGTTTACTATCCACGTGAGCGGACCCCTACTCTTATACGCGAGCGAGCACTACCCAGACTGGGTTAGCGAGCTAGCTAAGCTTGCTGACTACGGTGTCGCTGAAATACTCGGTGGGAGTCTAGGCGAAGCCATCTTACCCATTCTCCCAAGCGGTGACAGAGACCTGCAGCTAAGGGAGTACGCTAGGCTTGTTGAGAGGCTTCTCGGGGTTAAACCGAGGGGTATGTGGCTCCCCGAGAGGATTTGGGAGCCCGACCTAGTCGGGTACCTCGCTAGAAACGGGGTGGAGTATGTGCTAGTAGACGACTCAACCCTATCGAGAACGGGTAGGGGAGGCAACGACTCCCTGTACCCGTGGCTTACCGAGGACTCAGGGTACAGTGTCAAAGTGTTCTTCATAGACACAGCTCTGCGATACATCTTGCCCTGGGAGCCTCCTGAGAGAGTCGTAGGCTACATGAGGGAGAGGGTTGGAGGGCTTGAGAACCCAGTCCTAGTCTGGGGGAGCGATGCAGAGAAGTTTGGTGAGTGGAGGGATCCGGGGTGGGCCCGCTGGTGGCTCCACGGGTTCTTAAACCACATGAGAGTTGAGAAGAGCATCCAGATGGTTCACCCCTATGAGTATCTTAAAGAGCATGGTGTGAGGGGGCTAATCTACCTGCCCCCGGGTAGCTATGATAAAATGCTCGAGTGGAGCGGGGGCTTCTTCAGGAACTTCATAGTGAAATACGCTGAGGTAAACAACATGCATAAGAAAATGCTCTGGGTTAGGAGGAAGCTTTTGAAGGCCGGGGAGGGGGTGGAAGACGCGTGGAGGAGCTACCTGCTGGCCCAGTGTAACGACGCCTACTGGCACGGGTTGTTCGGCGGTGTATACCTAGCTCATTTGAGGCAGGCGATCTACGAGAACTATATTAGAGCCGAGAGAATAGCCGAGGAGGCTCTGGGCTATTATAGGGGCGGCGAGGCTAAGATTCTATTAGAGGACTTCGACTACGATGGTTTAGACGAGCTGATCGTGGAGAGAGAGGGCTACAACCTTTACATAGACCTCGCTGACGGTGGGAGTATTTTCGAGTTCGATGTGAAGAAGAAAGGTCTTGAACACAACCTACAGGACACTATGTCCAGGTATAAGGAGCCTTATCTAGAGGAAGCCTGGTTTAAACCCGACTGGTATAGGAGGGTCAGCGGTAGAGTACACCTATGGAGCACGGACACAGGTTTAGACGACTGGTTGTGGAACACCCCCTTCAGGGATCTAAGCGACCTAGCACTAGCCCGCTTCAACCTGGCCTACCTGGATAAGGAGTACCTTGGCTTGAAGAGCGAGGGGGGCTTCTACGTGTTCGGTAGCAAAATAGCGGACATTGAAGTCGAGAAGAGGGTGAGACTCCTAGAAAACGGGTTCGCAGTCGACTACGCGGTTAGGAACGTGAGGGGTGGTAGCATTAGAGCGAGAGTGGGCTTCGAGTATCATCTAGCACCCAAATTCGACAGGTACGGGGATAGGGAAGTACACTACAAGGTGGGAGGCGAGTTGAGGGGTCTGAGGGAGAAGTTCATGGGTGTAGGTAGAAGCGTTGAATTGGTGAGCGAATTCTACCCTTCGGTGGAGGTGTCGTCCAACAGAGAGTTGAACATCTGGGTTGCACCGCTCTCCACTGTGGCTAGAACTGAGAAGGGTCTCCTCGAGATGCTACAGGGGGTTGGAGTCCAGTTCCTCGACGACGTTGAGTTGGCTCCTGGAAGCGAGGTTAAAGTCAGCGTTGAGACCAGAGTGAAATGGTAATGTGGAATGCGGGTTTGGATGCTCACCTTCGAGTCGAAGACGACGAGGAAGGTAGGCGGGTTAGCAGAGGTTCCGCCTGAGTTGGCGAGGAATTTAGCGGGGAGGAGCTTTGAGACCACGCTAGTGACCCCATCCCACGGCTTGAGGATTGAGGGCGGGGTGGTCTTTGAGGAGGAGATCGGGGGGTTTAAATACAGGGTTTTAACCGCTAGGCTGGACGGATTAGACCACTACATCGTTGAAGGAGGCTCATTTGAAAGTAGCGATGTCTACGGCGGTGATCTCCCGTCTAAAGCACTTGTTTTCGCAAGGGTTGTGAAAGGGCTCTTCGAGAAGTCTCTGAAAGAGGGCTTAGCCCCCGATGTCGTTCACGCACACGACTGGCACTCAGGGTTATCGCTCGTAGGGTTGAACAGCCTGATCGTCAAGGAGGGTTTGAAGCCCAGGCTTGTATACCACATACACCTTTTATCCAAGGCATGGTTCAAGCGGGAGGATCTCGAGGTGATTCTCTCGGGTAGGCTGGTGAAAGGCGTTTACGGTGTGAGGGACTTCTCTGAGTATTATAATTTCTCACAGGGTTTTGTGGACAAGCTCATACCTCTCCTGGCAGACAGGACTATCACTGTGAGTGTTGACTACGGTAAGACAGTGGAGAAGTGGGCTGGGCTTAAACACCGTGTGATGGTCGGGGTAGTCCCGAACGGCAGTTCGTGGAACCCCGGGATGGTTTCAGAGTATGTTGAGAAAATAGCTGGGGCCAGGGGTGTTGAGGATAGAGCTCTAACAAGGAGGGTCGTTCTAAGGGAGCTGTGCTCTAAAAATGTTGCAGAGCTTGGGGAGGAATGGTACAAGACCCTTAGAAGCCTCGGCGTGGACGCGGGGTCTGATACCTGGCATCAGTGTTTCGAAGAGGACGGGGACCTCGTCTTATCCACCGGGAGGATATCCAGGCAGAAAGGCTTCGAGGTGTTGTTGAAGGCCCTTGAGAAAACAATAGTTAGAAACCCCCGTTTGAGACTCCTGCTTATGGTCATCCCTGTCCCGGGCTCGGAGAGCTTAATCGAGAAGATGGTTAGGTATCTCCGCGTGTATGAGAGGAACCTTAAAATAGTTTTCGGCCGTGTACCTAAGTCCTTATATGTTCCAGCACACCACGCTGCGAGAGTTTACGTGGCTCCAAGCTTGTACGAGCCCTTCGGGTTGGTTGCATTAGAGGCGATGGCATCTGGTACACCCGTGCTCGCTAGCGACACGGGAGGGTTTAAAACCACGGTTCTAGACCTCAGGGTGGCGGGGTTGAAGGGTACTGGGATACTCTTCGAGACTGGTTCCGTTGATCAACTTGCTTCATACCTATCAGATCTAACCTTGCTGATGAGCGTTGAGGAGGTTGAGCCAGTGGAGGTTGGGAGGGTTGCTGAGAGGATCGCGGACCCTAGGGTTAGAGGTCTGTTAAACGAGCATCGAGCCCCGTTTGTTATAAGGAGATCATGTGTAGATAGATCGAGGGAATTCGAGTGGGGTAGGTCTGTTTTAAAACTAGTGGAGGTTTACACGGGTATCCAACCCCCGGGGGTTTAAAATGGCGAGTGTAATACCGCAGAGACATTTAAACGGGCTCGAGGCCTACCTGGTCTTAGACAAGCCTTTGTACAAGCCTGGCAGTGAAGCCAAAGCCCATGTTCTCCTCGAGAATAAGGGTGTGGAAAGGTCTTTCAGGCTTAGGATAATCGACGAAAAGGGTGGGGTCCAGGTAGACAAAAACATCTCTATCAAGGCTGGTGAGAGACTCGTCGATATATCGCCTGTTAGCACGCTAGAGGACACAGGCTTCCACAAATTACGCCTCTACCTCGACTCAACCCTCATCGATGAAGTAGGCTACATCACAGGCGACCCTGCTTCAAGGAGGTATATGAGGGTGGCGTTCGTCTGGCACAACCACCAGGCCCCTAACTACGGTCCCGACGGCAGGTTCCACGCCGACTGGGCTTTCACATATGTTCACAAGGATCTGCTGAAACCATACGGGCTCGGCCCATACCACTACCACACGACCCTCTTAGACAACCACCCTGGCTACTCGGCGACCTTCAATCTAAGCCCTAGCCTATTGTACCAGTGGGATGCAGCCTTGAAGAAGGGTGTGGATTTCAAAGATGGGAGAAGGCTGGACAAGGGTAGCAGGGAGGTTCAGCTAATAGGGGAGACGCTTGAAAAATACGCCGAGTACGCTAGGTCGGGTAGAATAGATGTATTGACAAGCGTCTACGCCCACACAATCCTCGGTTTCCTAACTGATACGCTCAACGCCCAGGATATCGTGGCGGAGGAGGTTGAATACGGTGTTAAGGTCACGAGAGAGGTGTTAGGCGGGTTCGAGCCGATCGGGTTCTGGACGCCGGAGATGGCTTTCTCAATGAAACTCGTTAGAATCCTCCAGGAAAACAGGCTGGAGTACACTATTCTAGACGATGCCAACCACTTCTACTACGCGGAGGGGGAGAGGTCAACCCCCTACGAGCCCTACATCCTGTTGGATCCGGAGACGCGGAGCCACATCCAAGTATTCTTCAGGGACAGCTACTTGAGCAACGTGATGAGCTTCCAGAACAACTTCGCCTCGGAGCTCCACGCATGGAGGAACGCGTACGAGTTCGCATACATGATCTCCTCGAAGTGGGTTGACAAGAATACGAGGATCCTGACTATAGCCTTGGACGGCGAGAACTGGATGGCCTTCTCCAAGAACCCGCCGTTGACGGCTTACTTCGCGGACAAGCTGATCCTGTACCTCGAGGCCCTATCGGACTTCAACTTCATAAAAACAATAAACTTGAGGGAGGCCCTCGAAGAGGTGCCTGCGAGGAGGGTCTTAACCAACATACCCACGAACACGTGGCTAGGGACTTTCAGGAAGTGGAGGGGTGAGGTGGTGGAGCAGGAGAAATGGTGGGTTCAGGCGGCGGAGGCGATTAGGCTGCTTAGAGTCTACGAGAATGTTATCCAGGGACGCGACTCATACAGCAACTCAGCCAGGTTCGCGCTATGGCACGCCCTCGACAGCGATTACTGGTGGGCCGAGTTCTGGAGCCCGGGTGTGATAAACATGTGGCTGGAGAGGGCGTTGAAGACCGTGCAGGACAGGCTCTCCAATATTAGGATAGTCGACGTCAAGGTTAGAGGAGACGTCTACCTTGGCGGGGAGTGCGAGCTGGGGGTGTCAATTGAAAACAACCTTGACAGGGATGTCAAGGTGAACATTGCAATCGAGTCATGGGGCGTTAAGGAGACTACGGGTGTGATTAGAAGTGTATCCTTGAAGGCCAGGACTGTAAGCGATGTTTCGTTTAAAGTAAGGGCTGTCTCAACAGGAGACACACCCGTGTCAGTTTTACTACTGAGCGATAACAGTATTGTAGCATCATACACGAAGAACATTTACATCTCCCAGAGGCTCCCACCCAACCCTCGTTAATTTTATTAACATAATCAGCCTAATACAGAAATCGCAGCGGTGTGCCGGCGTGACGAGGTTAACGATAACACACTGGGATATCGACGGCCTCGCGGCAGCCGCCTTCATGTATTTCAAGCTTAAGCCGGCAAACCAGATACTGTCCTCTGTGACATCCCTCCCCAACTACCTTCTCGAGAGTGTCAGGCAGGCACCGTATCCAAGGGAGGTGTGGGTGGCGGATTTGAATCCGCAGCCACACAGCGTGAAAGCGATAACAACGTTCCTCGACGAGGCGAGGAGAAGGAAGATTAGAGTATACTGGTTCGACCACCATGAATGGGATACACGTGTTTACAGGGAGCTAGCAGGGTTCGACGATGTTCTCACATACCTTGTCGACCCCAACTACACGGCGGCGGACCTAGTGGCCAGCAGGCTGGATTTGAAGGGGGACAAATTCGTTGACGAGCTGGTTAAATTATCCTACGACGACGACTTCTTCCAGAACAAGTATGATCTCACGGTTATGTGGAGGAGGGTTCTAAGGTGGGGTGGGTGGGATGTCAGGTATAAGGCGTTGGAGTCTTTTAAGAGAAGGGATTTAGCGCCGGCTTGGATGCTTGAATTCTACAAGAGGGAGGTCTCCATTGTCTACGAGAACTTGATAAGGGAGGCTATAGCAAGGATGGATGTTATCGACCACGAGGGCTTCAGGATAATCGTCTTCCCGGATGTTGATCCGAGAGTTCACCCAGGGGAGGTAGTCTATGTTTCAGAGCGAAACGGGTTGAGAGCACATGTCTATATTGTGAGATACCCGAGGGGGGTGAGCCTGAGAAGCGACTACATCGATGTTTCCTCGATAGCTAGAGATATGGGTGGAGGAGGGCATTCAAGGGCAGCCGGAATACCCGGCGACGTCAGCTTGAGAACCCTTCTAGGGAAGCTCTTTGAGAAAATAAACGAGTTGAAAAACGTATCTGCGCCGGGTAGCATGGTAATCTGAGCTCTTAAACGCCCTCAGAGTATTTGTTTTGATTTGGGGAATGAAAACTATCTTTATATTAATATGTTCAGTTAATATATACAGGTAAAGGTGTCCTGGTTGCCGTTAAACATCGCTGTTAGACCAGAGGACTTAGAGTGCGTTAAGAGACTCATGTTAAATCCATGCGAGATTCTGAAGCTGATACCCATAGTCTCAGACTGCGCGGCCACAGGTGACACTATCAGGCTCTCCCTCACCGACGACTTCTTCAAGAGTACAGCCGTGTACACGATCCTGGAGAGGAGCCCGACAAAGATCGCGCTGGCTCTAGAGTACCTGGTGGAAGGGGAACCCAAGGCTAGGATGAGCGAGTTATGGATGTATATGGAAGAGAGAAACCTGGTGATCGATTACAAGCTGGAGGCGGGATTTAGAGTCAGGAGTCAGGCTTCGAGAAACCTGGATACGAGTATCCAGGCTCTACGGGGTGTTATCCCAATTGTGTGCTCTCGGGTGGAGACACATCCCGCGGAGGCCCCTGAGGAGGGGAAGGAGAGAGCGAAAGAAACCGGGCCGGCAGTAGCTATCAAGGCTGCTCCACAACCAAAATACAAATATGATCTCTCGGATACGAGGTTTAGAGCGAGGCTTGTTAGAGAGGCTAAGTCGTTTAAACTACTGCCAACGGACGTGAAGCTCGAGGAGATTATAGCAAGCGAGCTTAAGACCGGGGCTTGGCTGGTTCTCGAGGCCTTCCCCTCCGGTAGGAAGTATACTCTAGTTGAAAACGGTGTTGTGCAAGGGGTTTACTGCGAGCAGGAGTGCCGCGGCGAGCCCTTAACCGTAATAGCCTACGAGATCGCATTGGGTTGAGTGGGATTTGTTTATTTTGACTTCAACCAATTTTCCGCATAGCTCCCACTAGATTTATTAGGATAACCAAACCTAACATTCCATGAGAAGTGGTCTCCATGCTTGAAGTAGACAATGTCTCGGTAGAGGTCAACGGTGTGACCGTTGTGAGGCGCGTCAGCCTCCGGGTAAGGCGGGGGGAGATAGTAGTGTTGATGGGGCCTAACGGCAGTGGTAAAACCAGCCTAGCGTACGCTATAATGGGCCACCCTTCTTACAGGGTGGTTGAAGGCAGGATTCTACTCGAAGGTGAGGATGTAACAAAACTACCCCCTCACGAGAAGGCTAGGAGGGGCTTATTCCTATTCTTCCAGAACCCGGTTGAAGTGAGAGGGGTTAGCCTCCTAGATCTCATTAAAGCGGTTTTCGAGGCTGGAGGAGTCTCTGGGGCAGGCGTTGAGAAACTGGTTTTAGAGACCGCTGATAAAGTCGGGTTGAAGAAGACCCTACTAACCAGGGGTTTAAACGAGGGTTTCTCAGGCGGGGAGAAGAAGAGGTCTGAGCTACTTCAGGCAATACTGCTTAAACCGAGGTGCTTGATCATGGATGAGCCAGACAGCGGGTTGGATGTGGAGGGGGTGCGGCTCCTAGCAGATTTCATTAGAGAGAGGGCGGGGGAGGGTGCCTGCATCCTATTGATAACCCACTACCCCAACCTACTAAACTATGTGACCCCCTCAAAGGTGCTAGTGCTGGTTAAAGGGGTTGTCAAGGCTGAGGGCGGGATGGAGCTCGTTGAAAAGATTTCGAGAGAGGGGTACAACGGGCTGGTGTGAAGACATGTCTTTCGGCATCGAAAACATCACACTTGAGGAGATACCGGAGGTAAGCTATAAACATCGACTAGAGATCACGGGTAGGGTAAGCAGGAGTCTGGTGGAGGAGATTAGCAGAGTTAAGAAAGAGCCTGAGTGGATGAGGAATCTGAGGCTTAGAGCCCTGGAGTTCTTCGAGAAGGCACGTACACCCCAGTGGATCCCCTTCATAGAGAAAATTGACTTAGACGAGATAACTTCCCTATACGTCAAGCCTGATGTCGAGAAAACAGAGAAGTGGGAGGATCTGCCCGAGGAGGTTAGGAAAATCTACGAGAAGCTTAAGCTACCTGAATCATACGCGAGATACCTAGCGGGTTTAACCAGCGTCCTCGACAGTGAGAGTGTTTTCGTAGGGGTCAAAGAGTACCTGAGGAGGCTGGGCGTAGTGATGATCCCGATGGAGGAGGCCGTGGTGAAATACCCTAATCTAGTTAGAGAGTACTTCTCGAGAGTGTTTCCATACACAGACCACAAGTTCGCGGCACTACACTACGCTCTGTGGAGCGGGGGAGTATTCGTCTACGTGCCCAAGAACGTCAGGGTAGCCTACCCTGTCGAAGCATTCTTCTTCGTCGGTAGAGAGATGGAGGGTCAGTTCGAGCACTCCCTCATAGTTGCGGATGAGGGGAGCGAGATCGTCTTCATAGAGGGGTGTAGCGCCCCGAGGTTGAGGAAGGAGAGCTTCCACGACGGTATGGTCGAGATCTATGCTCACAAGGCGTCGAAGGTCTCGTTTATCACAGTGCAGAACTGGAGTAGGAACATAGTCAACTTCAACAATAAGAGGGCTATCGCCGAGGAGGGGGCTACGGTTGATTGGGTGGAGGGGAGTATAGGAAGCAAGTTCACTGTCACATACCCCTCAACGATACTGAGGGGGGAGGGCTCCAGCACCACGAGCACTGTTATGAGTATCAGCAGAGGCGGGGTCGTCAAGGACACTGGCTCCAAGGTGATACACGCTGCTCCTAGAACAACTAGCAGGGTGACATCTAAGAGCATTGTAGCGGACGGGGGTGTAAGCATATACAGGGGTTTAGTCCAGGTCAACAAGGGCTCTAAAGGGTCGGCGAGCTATGTTGAGTGCGAGAGCCTGATACTAGACGAGAAAAGCCAGTCGCACACATACCCAATAGTACACTTGCTCGAGGATGATGCGAGCGTAGGCCACGAGGCCTCGACGGTGAAGTTGGATGAAGACCAGGTCTTCTACCTTATGTCTAGGGGGTTGAGGAGGAACGAGGCCGTCTCGCTGATCATACACGGCTTCATAAGAGACGTGTTGAAGAAACTCCCATTTGAGTTCGCAGTCATGATGAGTAGGGTTCTAGACGCCGAGTTCGGGGAGTACGGTGGTGTCGGTTGAGCAATGAAGGAGTCTTAGTAGGAGACTCGCCAACGATAAAACACTACATTGAACCACGCGAGTACCTCAACCATGTGGAGGAGAGCCGGAGAGAGGGCTTAGCCGGCGGGGGCGTCAGCGTAACCGGCGGCGTGGTCTCAGGTGAAGTTGCATCATCCTGGTATCCAGCGGGTTGTTCCTCGCTCTACTGCCAAGTCCATAAGATCCTTAACCCGAAAACACTTGTGATCGACGTTGGCTCTGACACGTACACACGTGTCGATGTAGATGTCTGGAAAGGCCTTCTCCCATTGAACTTGGAGCTCAACCTCCCGGACTCGAGTCTCCGCGTGATAGATTTCAATGTTAAGGGTAGCGGTCTGCTGAGCGCCTGGGTTAGAGTGAGAGGTGGAAGCGGTAGAAGGCTTGTCCTGAAATTCAATCTGCCAAAGGGGAGGGCAAGCTACATAGGGGTCTCGGAGGAGTGCGGGGGGTGTTCGGGCGAGAGGGCTGTTATACTGGAGTCGAGTAGGACTCTGAGGGTGGAGGAGTTCATAAGAGTCGAATCCTCGAGGTTCAGGGGGAAGAACATCGTGATCGCGGAGGATGGGTCTATACTGGACTGGGAGACGAGAGGGGTGGCAGGGGGCGATAGCCCTCTCCTACACTTGCACGGCCTAGCCGTGAGCGTGGGAGGCTCAACCACTGCTCTCAGGGGTGTTGTTGCTGTCGACAAGCATTCGAGAAGGGGGTCTATTGTCTACGGTCTGGATTCAATCCAATTAAACGGCCGCTCTCTCATGCAGCCCAAGCTCGAGGTGTACACGGGTGAGGTGGAGGAGGCTAGGCACTATGCTAGGAACGTGAGGTTTACAGCCGACCAAATATTCTACCTGTCTTCGAGAGGCCTATCCACGAGGGAGGCCTACGTTCTCCTCCTCACCGGTCTGGCTAAGACAGGGGTTGAAGACCCCG
>WYEE01000084.1 GCA_009904025.1 Thermogladius sp.
GTAGCAGTGACTCTTCTCGGGCAAGCGTGTCAGCTATTTTCCTGAAGTTCATTATAATCGTCCTACCACCCACGATCGTTACCTCGGCTTTAGGAACATCGAAGACCTCGCCGCTCGAAGATCTCTGGGGTAGCCTGCTGTAAGCTCTCTCCAGTAGTTCCTCGTAACTATATTCCCTCGCCTGCTTTGGCATAAACACCACGCTCCTGTATTTAATGATAAAAAGGCTTAAATAACTCTCATTTAAGACGGTGAACGCCATAGGTTTGAGAGTATACATCGAGACATATGGATGCGCCTTGAATAAGACCGATGAGGCTTTAATGAAGAGGGTACTTGTGGATCGAGGCCACGTTATAGTAGACGAGGCGTCTAACGCTGATGTAATAATTGTGAACACTTGCACTGTTAGGCTTGAAACAGAGTACAAGATGGTTAAAAGGATTAGCGAGCTCTACAAGTACTCTAGCGAGAAAGGGAAGAAGCTTATAGTAGCAGGCTGCCTAGCTAAAGCCCAACCGTTTAAAGTAGCGGAGATAGCCCCCTCGGCGAGCCTCGTCTCACCCCAAGAGGCGGATAGGATTCACATAGCCGTGGAATCCAAGTCAAGGGTGTATCTCCTAGACGGCTTGAGGAGGAGGGGTGTTATAGGGGTCTACCTGACTGGGAGAATAGCTCCTATACCAATTCAGGAGGGTTGCCTTGGTGATTGCAGCTTCTGCATCGTCAAGCATGCTAGGAGAGTGCTTGTAAGCCACCCAGTTGAAAGCATTAGAGCCGCTGTTAGAGAAGCGGTTGAAGCAGGAGCTGTTGAAATAGAGTTGACGGGAATGGATTTAGGTGTCTACGGCGTAGACTTGTACAAGTCGAGGAAACTCCCAGAGTTGATCAACGAGGTTGCCGAGGTCGACGGATCCTTCATGGTTAGAGTGGGCATGTTGAACCCGGAGCACTTGAGGTTCATATTAGACGGCTTGATCGAGTCACTTAAACACCCGAGAGTATACAAGTTCCTTCACATACCCTTGCAGTCAGGGAGCAACAGGATCCTCAGGCTTATGAAGAGGAATTACAGTGTCGAGGAATACATGGAGTACGTTGAGGAAATAAAGAGGAAGATACCTGATATCAGCATAGCAACCGACATCATAGTAGGCTTCCCTACTGAGAGCGACGAGGACTTCCAGGCTACACTGGATGTTATCAGGAAGCTTAGGTTTGAGAGAGTCCACCTAGCAGGCTACAGTATAAGGCCGAGGACCCGGGCGGCGTCTCTACCACAGTTGCCGACGCAAACAAAAAAGACCCGTGTACTCCAAGCTATGAAAGTTGTGGAAGAGGTCGGCTTAGAGGAGAAAATGAAATATGTAGGTACAACACAGAACTGCTTTGCGACCGAGAGGGGCAGGGGCTGGGTCTGCAGGCTCGTGAACTACATACCCGTCATCATACTCGATGATGACTGTGAGAAAATCGACTACGGGGAGTGGGTTAAAGTCCACGTGAAAGCCGCCACATTCTACGATCTCCGAGGCACTGCTCTCTCAAGCTAGCTTTCCTACACTCCTGGTAGACTTCACTTATTTCAGCAGTAACACAGCTGGAGCAACACCACAAGCTGTACAGGTAGACCTGTCGGCCATCACACAGTATTTAGCCATAGAACCCGCAGTGTTTCAAACTCCAATACTAGAAACGACGTTATCTAAACTTAGAACGAACTTCAACCCGAAAATCCCTATGATACTAAAACATCGCAGTGCCAGCGCTCGCGTACACTCCTCTTTGAAAGCCTGTTTTTTGAAGCATACGGTGCCTTAACAGGTTGTGAACTCCGAAAAGAATCCATGGAACCATGCTTAGGTCATTTAAAGGCAGCGCGGGCCCGCGGGGATTCGAACCCCGGGCCTCCGGCTTAGAAGGCCGGCGCCCTATCCTGGCTAGGCGACGGGCCCGCCTCTATGCTTCTATGAGTTCAACCCTCTTTAAAAGCGTTCGCAACCACTACTACAAGAGGGTTTAGGGGACCGGTTACTCTGGGCAGACGAGTTTCTCTACTACGCTCGCAATCATGCTCTGGTCGATTGGTTTGCTCAGCTTGACTACAATGTGGTCTGGTTTGCCCCCGCCCTTCCCGTATGCTTCGAGCTCTTCCACGAGCTTTGTCAGATTTATCTTCCCCTCCCTTACTAGACCGGGGTCTACTGCCGCCTCAATAACGTTGTTTAGAATTGTGATCACCATCATCTTTCTCTTCAACGCTACCTCTTCAACGATCTCCTTCCTCAACTGCTCGTCTTCAACTGGGATGTTCACCATGTAGTATTTGAAGCCGCATCTACTTTCAACAACGCTTTTCTCGAGTAGCATATCTTTTAGGATGCTCCTATACTTGCCGACCAGCGCCGACTTGGCTTTAAGCTCTCCCGCAACCCTCTCGGCGGCGACAGCTATTTTATCTCCCCCCAACACCTTCAAGGCTTTCTCCTCCTCCTCGAGCATGCTCCTCATAACCTCGGGTAGCCTTGTCGCAGCAACGAACTCTAGTCTCACAACACCCTCCTGGATCCTGTCAACGCTCAGTATCTTAATCGCCCCGACCTCAGCGGTATTCTTCACATGCGTCCCAAAACAAGCCTGGGCGTCTACACCCGGTATCTCGACGACTCTCACACTATTAGAATAAACAGGGCCGCCCTGGTAGAGTCTAGTACCGTACTTTGACTCGGCTTCAAACCTGCTTAGCTTGTAGATGTTTAAGTCCAACCTAGAGTCGATTATCCTATTAGCCTCGTTCTCGATGGCTTCAACCTCCTCCCTCGTAATAGGCTTGTAGTGTGTTATATCCAGCCTAGCCTTCTCAACAGTCTTCTCGGCCCCGGCCTGCCAAACGTGGTCTCCTAGAACCTTCCTGGCCGCGGCTAAAACAATATGGGTTGCTGTGTGGTGCCTCATCAACCTGTACCTCCTACCCCAGTCCACCTCAACCTCCACGAGATCCCCGGGCTTTAGATCAGGATCCCTGTCCAAGACGTGGACTATGACGTTGCCCCCGGTCTTGTAGGCTTCAACGACCCTGTAGACGTTGCCCCCTGCTTTGATCAAACCTGTATCGTGGTCCTGGCCGCCTGACCTCGGGTATATGACTGTCCTATCCAAAACCACGAGCCTACCTTTAACGCCCAGAACCCTGGCATCGACCCTCGTCTGATAGGGGTCTAAGTGGAAGACGGGGACTGTCTCACCGAATAAGCCGGCCCAATCTTCTACCCCCTCCTGCTTCTCAACTTGCTTGGCCAACTTAGGCGGTGCCGTGTGCCTTGAAGCAACTACGGAGTAGAAGTCGCCTGGCACCTCGACAGAGATGCCTAAACCCCTGGCTTTCTCAGCTACAACCTCCGGGGGGATACCGTAGGAGTCGTAGATCGATATTAGGTCCTCGAGGCTGAGAGCCCTCTTCCTGAAGAGAAGCCTCTTGACCAGGCTCTCGCTTTCAACCAACGTGTTAACGAACTTGCCTACCTCAAGCTGGACCACCTCCACAATATAGTCCCTTCTAGCCTTCAGCTTACCAAAGATGTAGTCGCCGTCCCAGTAGCTTATTTGCGCATCAAGTAGCTCGAGCACGACATCCCTGACCCTGGAGAGCTCGACGCCCGTCAGCAAGATGTTTCTGACAAGCCTCCTGGCGACTAGCCTTGCGAGATAGCCCTCACCAGTGTTGGAGGGGACTATCCCGTCCGCCAACATGAGGGCGAGTGTACGGGTGTGGTCTAGGATTGAGTACATGTATACAGACTTCTCGAGGTCTCTAACGTAGTCCCCGAACCCCAGTCTACTCGCCTCCTCTAGTAATTGCCTTAGAGATGAGATCTCCTTGTCGCTGGTCTCGTAAACTATCTTCTTCATCACATCGTGAGGGGGCTCATCCACCCCCAGTATCTTCTTGAAGACGTCTACAAGGTTGCCGTACACGGCGTGGAAGCCTGTTGGAGTCCTCTGCGTGAGCCATGCAATCCTCTCGATGCCATACCCGCAATCCACGACTAACGCGGGGTTTTCCACGAGTTTCCCGCCCACGCTCTTATACTTCATGAAGACTAGGGTTGCCACTTCCAAGCCGTCTACCAACACCTCGGGTGCAGGCCCTGCATTCCCACCCCCCTCCCACCACGACTCTTTGAAGACTATGTCATCTAACTCTAACCCCACCTCCTTAGTGAAGAATTCTATGGTGTTGTCTAAGACGCCTTCAACCCAGTAAACCCATTTGCTAGGCTTGTTGAAAGCGTGCATACCCCCCATTTCAAAACTAGTCATGTGCCTGCCGAATGTTAGACCAACGTTATCGATATCGGTCAACCTCACCGAGGGTTGAACTATAACGAGAGGATTGTGGGGTGGGTCGACCAAGCCGTCTGTGACGTGGGGCTGGAATACTATTATCGACGCTATCGTCAAGTAGAGGTCGTCACGCCACTTCGCTAACACCGGGTACGGGTCTACTACCCCGT
>WYEE01000060.1 GCA_009904025.1 Thermogladius sp.
CTCCTACCGCTCATCCTGAGGCCCTTCAGTTTAACCAGCTCGTAGACGAAGTGGAACAGGTTCTCGGCCTCCCTCTCGAAGCCCAGCAGGTAGAGGACTGCTTTCACCTGCTTCTGCTCCCGCGCCTGCTCGCTGGCTATCACATTGTATACTACTTCAGCACCCGTCTTCCTGAACTTGTATATAGTGTAAGCTATATCCCTTGTGACGTACAGTGTCGTGCCGTCACTCCTCTCGATGATGAACTTCCCCGGCTTGTCCGGGTGGAATAATTCTCTGACGAAGGTGCTGTGCTCAGCGGCGGCGTCCAAATCCACTAGTAGAGCCCCCTCCTCCCTCCTAGTGAAGGGCTTGGACCCGAGCTCTCTGACAGTCTCGTGCGCGCCGGTTAGGATCTCCTTCGAGCTCTCCCAGTCGAATTCGTCGAATGAGATATTGAGCTTGGCGAGCGTCTCCCTGAACCCATCTATCACGGACTTCGAGACCTCGTGGAAGACTGCTAGAACCGCTGGATCCTCTTCTTCACACCTCTTCATCAAACCCCTTATCTCGGCTGAAGCTTTCTCGGGGTCCACTATACTTGAGGATATCGCGGTGTATGCCTCCGGGGCCTGGATCGCCAGCCTTCGGATAAGCCTCTGGATTTTAGCGTACTCCCCCGCGAGCTGGAGGTAAGATCCGGCTTTAGCCTTCAGCGACTTGTAGCTATCATTGCTGGATAAAGCCTGCTCGAAATCCTTTAACACGTCCTCCACTTCTCTAACAAGCTTGAGGGTATCCTTGTTGAAGGCCTTCTTCCCCAATATTCCTTGAAGCCTGTGAACAACGCTCTCGGGTAGAATGCTTCTTACAGAGGGGTCGGAGTGGAGGGTGGACAGGGAGTCCCAGAACTCGGTTTCCGCCGACTTCAATCTCCTCAAGAGGCTCCTCTCTTCTATAACCAGGTTTGTTAGAGCGTAGACTATACCGTACCAGTGGTCGGGCTTGAAATCGCTTGGGGGCTTCACACCCTTGTCTCTGAGGATTGACGCCCCGTAGACGAGGAATGCGACCTGCCTCCCCATGTCATTCACGTAGAATCTCCTGTTTACATGGAAGCCTAGCTTCGAGAGGATCCTGGCGAACGTGTCCCCTATCACACTGTTCCTGCCGCTACCCACGTGGAGTGGGTGGACCGGGTTTGCACTGGTGTGCTCTACAACAACTACTTTGCCGCCTCCAATGCTCCTAATCCTCCTATCCAGCTCCCCCGTCAAGATTGCTTCGATCACCCGCCTCGAGAACCTAGTGAAATCTATGTGGAAGTTTAGGTAGCCGTTGGCGAACCCAACACTCGAGATGAAACACTCGTCTCTAAAACTACTTGAATTCAAGAACTCCACGATCCTCCCTGCTAGGGTAGCCCAATCCTCCTGTTTCACGCCTGCTGTCTTGAACGCGTAGTGCAACGCTATGGAGTAGTCTCCCATGCTCTTTGAAGGTGGTTTGGAAACCTTAAGCCTGCCAGACTCGAAAGCCTCCTCTAAGAGCTTCCAATCGACGCCAAGGGTTTTAGATAGCGCTTCGACTACGGCTCTGCTCAGGCACCTCGCTATAAAACCCTGCTGGAGGCTCATCTAGAATGCCCTTCGGGAGATAGACCTGGTGTAGTATAGATGTTGAGCGGTTAAAACAATTACGGGGGTGAAGTAGAGTAGACTAGCTGGGAGAGCCTCGACTTGAACCTCGCCCACCACTCCGCAATGGAGTTGAACTCGTCGGCGCTAACTCTCTCGCTCCACGTCTTGTTAGCGTACTCGCTCGCCGCTTTCGCCATGAAATCAAACACTTTCCTGCTCTCCCACAACGTCGGCTCAGCCCCACGTGACTGATATTCAGCCAAATCTCTGTACACCTTCTTGTAGAATGCCATTACATCTTTAAGCCCGTAGAAATCCTCGTATATGGAGGGGAGGAGCTTCTCGGCCCAACCCCTGTGGAACCTGCATACACCCGAGTCATCTATCATAAGCTCCATGAGAGCCCTCTCATAGCTCTTGGTAGCGTACTCCTCGGGCTCCAGGAATACGCCTGTGTAGAGCGTCCAGTATCTCCCTAGAACCGGTAGCGGGGCAACCATGCCAGGCGTCCAGTAGTAGTTGGGGGTTATATGACCCTCCTCTCCGAACGAAGCGTAGACGGGTAAGTCTATGAACCTAACACCCTTCTCCTCAACCCTCTCCTTGTAAAGGATGTCCATCGCCTTGGCGGCTGACCTCAACCCCCTCTCCCCTATGAGCCTCAGCAACGGGTTTGAGCCCCACGCCATAGACTCAATTATCTTCTCTGCTAGATCCGCGTTGACCCTACTATACTCGACTGAATACGTTGACGGGTTGAAATACGGCTTAGTGTGGAGGGAGACTTCCTCAGGCCTCAGCAGACCCTTCTCCAGGGCGTCGAACACGAAGGCTACTACATTACCCAGCTCGATCGCGTCGAAGCCCAGGGCATCGGAGAGCTCCACCAGCCTCTCAGCCTCATGGAGGTCGAAGACGCCTATCATTGGGCCAAGGCCGTTGTAGGGCTCGTAGTCTGTCTTAAACCTGCCTTTCCTAACCTTTTTGCACGCGATCGGGCAGGGCTCCCCGCAAGTCTTCCAACTCTTGGTTTCAATAGCCTCCTTGTTGAAGGGCTCCCAGTAGTGTTTCATCAGGATATTGAAGAGCCTCTCCCTGACGTCCTGGGGGAGGTATATCATGTTCCAGTTGAACATGGGCGTCTGGGTCCGCAGGTGAGGGTAGTTTGACCCGAATGTCCCACCTGTATTCAGCTTTATGTCATACCTGTACTTCGTGCCCGACTCTATAACAATGTTTATGTAGGGTTTACCCAATTTCTTCACCGAGTAGTCGTTCACGTATTTCAGGTCAACCAACTCCCTCGGAGCCTCAGTAGACCTGTCAAACCTACCAGTGTAGGCTATGCCCGCGACTCTGTGAGCCCTGTACAACACACTGCCAGGCCCCCCTCTAGCCGCCAGGTCCTCGCTGCCGAAGTCGATCTCACCGTTGAACAAGGTTGCGGAGAATAATGCGCCCATACTCGTGTACTTCGACGCTGGGCCAACGACGAGGGCCCTGCCCCCGCCGGCCTTGAAGAACTCCGGGTTCTCGTCCACTATGAACTTTGTTAGAGCGTAGGTGCCCTTCAACCCTTTGTAGCCTCGCCAAACCTCCTCCAACCTCCTCTCATCGACCTCCTCGAAGGATACATCTACTTTCCCCGACTCATCGCCTCTGACGTAGAGTATTAGAGGCCTGCTAGAATACCCTTCAACCACGATGGCATGGATCCTCGCGGCAAGCTGGTACGCTGCCCCTCCCATTGCCGCGACGTGGAGTCCCCGTGTAAGAGGACTCTTGAAAACTGCTACAAGCCTGTGCGTCCCGTAGAGTTTGCTGCCAGCAAGTACCCCGGCTCCCAGGATGAGGGCGTTGTCCGGGTGGTAGACTGGCTTCCTCCAGGTCTCGTAGACCTCTCTGTGGAGCTTTACCCCGAGGCTAACCGGCCCTCTCACCTCGCTTAAGTCGAACTCCTTAATGCTCATGGATTTACTCCCCGTGTTTACGAACAGCACCCTATATTTCAATGTCAACCCTTTTCACCAGTGCTCTCGCTGTTTCAAATTCTCTGGTTAAGAATTATTAAGTTAATTCTTTTTCCCCAACCCTCATTTTTAATCATGTGTTTTAAAATCATCAAAAGTAGCGCCCGGTGTTTTAATACTTAAAAATCCTGGAAGCAGATATTAGAAAAGCCATATGGTACGGTGATCGCGGTAGAGCCTATGGAGATCTTGTGGCTGATTATAGCGGGCCTAGGGGCCTTCCTGGTGGCCTGGATAGACGGGGCTAACAATGCAGCTAACAGTATTGGAGCCCCAATAGGCTCAGGCGCCTTGAAGCTGAGGCAGGCACTCATCTTCGCATCGATCTTCGAGTTCATAGGCGGTGTCATCTACGGTAGGTTCGTCTCCATCACGTTGCTGAGGGGTATAGTGGATGTCAGCGCCGTCAAGCCGGGGGACTTGATCGTGGGCATGAGCGTAGCCCTGATTGTGACAGGGATTCTAGTAACGTTGATCACAAGGATGAGGATACCCATGAGTATAAGCCAGTCGATTGTCGGAGGGCTAATTGGCTTCGGGCTCGCGGTTGGAGGTTTAAACTCGATTCTATGGGGGGAGGTATCTTTCATAATCCTTGCTTGGGCAATAGTTCCGTTTCTAGGCATCGCGGTCGGCTTCCTCGAGTACAAACTGTTCAATTACCTTGGGAGGTATATGAGGGGGCGGAGAGCTCTCCTGGCCGGGGGCTCGCTGTTCTTCCTAACTGTTTTCACAGCGATATTCCTCTACCTCGCCGAGGAGGGTAACCCAGTTGCAACAGCCTACGCTCTGCTGGCCGGGTTAGCTGGTG
>WYEE01000067.1 GCA_009904025.1 Thermogladius sp.
TATTTGCTGATAGGGTTTGCCTTCCTACTGCCTTTACTCAGGCTTTTAAGGGTTGGGAGAACTGTTTCCAGGGTTGTAGCCCTCGGAGCGATGGTTTTCGCATCGCTTCTATCCATCATAATATACCTGTCGACAAAGGGCGGCGGGGTGCTCGTATACACGATTGGAGGCTTCCCAATACCCTTGGGGATAGCCTACGCTGTCGACGGGTTCTCCTCGTTGCTGGGTCTCTTGACCTCCCTCCTCTTCCCCCTTCTAGCACCGGTTTCCCCTCTCTTCGTTGACGACAATGAGTACTACTATTCAGCTCTACTCGGGCTGGAGGCCGGGTTGCTCGGCGTATTCTACACGGGCGATGTATTCAACATGTTCGTGATGCTCGAGGTCTTCACGATCTCGGCTTTCATCCTGATATCCACCGCTAAAACTAGAGGCGCCTTCAAGGCGACTATAACATACGCGATCGCAGGTATGGTCGCTGGGACGTTCTTCTTCCTCTCAGCTGTGCTCGTCTACTATTCAGCGGGCTCCCTGAATATAGGTAATGTGGCGGCCATAGTTTCAGGGCTCTACCCTCCCATGGGCAGGAGCGTTGACGTTAGGGTAGCGTTGTTGATGCCCCTGCTGATCATGACGTGGTCGATGCTTGTGGAGTCAGCTATATCCCCCCTCCACTTCTGGCTCCCCGGGGCATACTCGAATGCGCCGCCTGTAGTATCATCTATTCTAAGCGGTCTGGCTGAGGGGATGGCCTTCTACGTCGTGACGAGGCTCTACTACACGGTTTACGCTGGTATACCCGGCTCCATTCAGCTTATGCTAGGCCTCCTAGGCGGGCTGACCGTGGGTGTGGCGGGGGCGGGTTTAATCGCGTCTAAAAGCCTGGTGAGGGTCATCAGCTACACTGTAATACTGGACTCGGGTATGATGGCTCTAGCCCTATCTCTCGGGCCTTCAGGTATACCGGTCTTCCTATCCTACGCTGTAGCGCACGCCCTTGTTAAACCAGTCTTATTCCTGTCAAGCGGGTACGCTAGGGTGGCGGGGGCGTCCTCTTCAAGTAGCCCGCTAAGCGTGCTTTGGAGTAGCAGGGCTCTAGCCTTCTCCTTCCTAATTGGTGTGCTCAACGTGGTAGGCATTCCCCCGACAGCCTTGTTCATGGCTAAACTCCAGCTTTACATGCTCGCGCTAGAGTCCTTCAGCCGGGGCAACCCGGTGGCTCTAATAACTTTGATTGTCCTCCCACTAGGGTCGATACTGGCCTTCATAGGTTTCGTAAAACAGCTCACCGAGATATTCTCCGCTAAAAAACCTACAGTGATTGCTGGGCCGCCCGGGTACTTGAAAGCCCTCGTAATCGCCCTGGCTGTTACAAGCATCGTGATAGGCTTAGCCTACAACCCTGTACAGGACGTGATAAACGCTTCCGCATCCGCTGTGTTGGATAGGCTTGCCTACATCCGCTCAGTTTTAGAGAAAACTCTCGTCCCGGTGGTGGTTTATGGCTAGTTTAATGAAGAGGCTTGTCAGCTGGGCTAGGTCGAGGAGCCCCTGGATGATACACTACTGTGCTGCCTGCGGTGCAATAGAGTTCCCCATGCTGGCTACATCCCCGCTGGACTGGGAGCGGTACGGGTACATGCCTGTCCCATCCCCCAGGCAGGCGGACTTTATAGCTGGAATGGGCTACTTGACGAGGAAGGCTGTTAAACTAATGATAAACCTCTTCAGGCAGACACCAAACCCCAAGTACGTAGTCGCCGGGTGCAACTGCACAGCCACGGGAGGACTCTACTGGGACTCCTACGCCACGTTCAAGAGGCTTGACGACTTCTTCACAGTGTCAGGCTGGGTTCCAGGTTGCATGCCGATGCCGGACGACTGGACAGCCCTCTTGGTTGACTTGAGGAGGCAGGTTGAGGGCGGGTTGAAGAGAGACGTGTTGAAGGACGTTGAGTCCTACATTAAAAGCGTTGAAGAAGAGGAGAGGAAGTGGGCGAAGGAGTACTACAGTAGGAGCCAGCCCCCAGTCAACTACAGCTTCAAGGAAACCTACCCCGAGTGCGAGGAGAACTACCCGGATTTAAAGCTGTGTGTTACAAGCGTGGGGAGGGAGAAGCTGAGGAGCGTCCTAGGCGAGTTGAAGAGCAAGGGCTTCCAGCTCTTGCTAAACATTGATGCCGTGGACTACCCGAAGAACGGGGTTATAGAGCTATACTACGTGGTTGAGAACACGAGCGACGGCTCGCAGATGGCTGTCAAAACCTTCACGCCTAGAGGAGACCCAGTTGTGGAGAGCGTCCACGACCTCTACCCCAACGCGCTCTACATTGAGAGGGAGGTGTACGAGATGATGGGCGTGGTGTTCCGAGGACACCCAGACTTGAGGAAGTGGATTCTAGATGGGAACTGGGAGGGGCCTCCACCATTGAGGAAAGACGTGGATACAGCCTCGTATGTTGTGAAGACGTTTTACAAGGGTGATAGATACGGCAGGTAGCTACACTGTCTACTTCGGCCCCCAGCACCCGGGTGCCCCGGGGAACATAGGCTTTAAGCTGGAGCTGGAGGGCGAGAGGGTAGTTAAAGCGGAGCTTATACCGGGCTTCCTACACAGGGGCTTCGAGAAGATGATGGAGAACAGGAAATGGGAGAACAGCTACGTGCTGTCCTACAGGTTCTGCGTTGAAGACCCCGACTCCCTTGAGGTAGCGTACGCTGAAGCCCTCGACAAAGTTTTCAAAGTGGATCCACCTGAGAAAGCGAAGTATTTCAGGATGATTCAAGCAGAGTTCTCTAGAATAGCCTCGCATATGTTCTGGGTTCACTTCATGGCTGGCTCAACCGGTTTAAGGACGCCGGCGTACTGGGCTCTCGCGGCGAGAGAGGAGATATTGAAGTGGTTTGCATGGGTTACAGGGCACAGGGTGTACCATAGTTTCAGCGTGCCAGGCGGGATTAGAGGGGATGTCCCAGAAGGCTTCGCGGAGAAGACAACCCAGCTGACATACGTGGTCGAGGACATCGTGAGAGACGTCGAGAAAGCACTCCTCGGTAACAGGGTTTTCAGGAGGAGGACGAGGGGTGTGGGCGTGGTGAAAGGCGACGTCGCATTGAAGCTCGGCGCCACAGGGCCCGTGGTCAGGGGAGGGGGGTTGAGGTATGACACCAGGAAGGTCGCCCCCTACGAGAGGTATGATAGAGTGAGCTTTGAAATACCCGTGGGCGAGGTAGGCGACTCCTACGACAGGGCTTACGTGAGGTTCCGGGAGGTCTACGAGAGCCTGAAGATCATAAGGCAAGCCGCCCTAGAGGTGAAGCGGGGGGAGCCCTACAGGGTTAAAGTGCCTTTGACCGCGCCGCCGGGTAGGGGATACGCTAGAGTGGAGGCGGCTAGAGGGGAATACACGGTGCACGTGTTGAGCGCTGGCGGGAGGTCGCCCTACAGGGTGAGGTTCAAAAGCCCTTCTCTACCCCTGCTCACAACTGTTTTGAATTATATGCTGGAAAACGAGGAGGTCACGATAGCCGACCTACCAGTGGTGCTCGCCTCACTAGACCCATGCCCCCCTGACATAGACAGGTGAGATAATGGTTTTGTCCACCATAGTTAAATCCATCGAGTACATGCTTAAGAGACCTTACACAAGGCTCGTGCCAGCAAAATCCAAGCCGTTCAAGACTGAGAGACTGAGGGGAGCCCACATCCTGGACATGAGTAAATGCACCGGGTGCTCTATGTGCCAGCTCGTGTGCCCGGCCAACGCTATCGACATGGTTGAGGTGGAGGGCAACTACCCGCAGAACCCTAGGAGGAGGTTTCCGAGAATAGACTTGCATAAATGCACCTACTGCGGTTTATGCGTGGAGTACTGCCCGTTCAACGCGCTCTACATGACTAGTATAACAGGGTTCGAACTCTATACTAGGGATAAGAAGACCACGCTCAAGACACCCCTAGAGCTGTCGAAGGTGGATCCATCTCTTATAACAGTGAGGAGGGAGATGCTGGCGGTTAAAGAGGTGAAGCCCGGTGGTTGACGCCTCTGTTCTAAACACCTTGATCCCTGTCGTCCTAGGCGTCTACAGTTTAGCCTATGCGATCTACAGTGTTATAGTTCTAAGAGGGCCGACGGTACCGGACATGGTTCTAGCACTCGACGTCATGACAGTGGACTTGATAGTCATATACCTGCTCATAGCTTTGTTCTACAACTCACCCGTGCTTGCGATCGGGGCCATACCTCTTGCATCATGGGTTCTCATACTAGACCTCGTGGTAGCTAAGTACCTGCTGGAGGCGAGGAGGAAGTGATAGACGTAATCTTATTCGCGGTGGGCTCGATACTACTGGTCTTAAGCTCCATACTCTCCCTAATAGGCGCAGTCGGCTTCCTGAGGTTCAGGAACTTCTTCCTCAGGTTGCACCCGGCGAC
>WYEE01000023.1 GCA_009904025.1 Thermogladius sp.
GATAGCCTTTGTAGAGCTGGGTGTGATCAAGGTTTTGAATAAGCCGGTGACAATACTCAGAGCGCTCGTGTTCATATGTTTCTTCGTATTCCTCTCCCTAAGCATGAGGCTCATCGGTATATTCCTCTTCAACAACCCTTTGAACCCTACCACAACAGTCTACGCCGCGCTACTGTTAGTTGAGGCTTTCCTGGCGATAACCATATTCCTCCAGCTTATCAGCCCCAGCGAGCTGGTTTGGCTTGCAAGCAAGATTGGCTTTAAAGAAGCAGGTAGAGTCCTAGCACTAGTCCTAACACACCTAAGTAGCATTCTCCTAGCCTACTCCGAGGTCTACGTGGTTGTAAAGCTTAAGAAAACCAGGTCTATCCTAGCTTTGAAACCCCTCCTTGTGTACACCATCGAGTACGGGGGGCAGATCAACGAGGCCATACACTTATACGGTCTACCCGACCCTGTTCTAGGGAAGACCAAGCCTGGCGGGAGGGATTTATTAGTGACTTTAATGAGTCTAGCATTAATCCTAACCGGTATCCTCCTACTCTCAAGATAGCCTGGTTTACTTTTTCATCAATCAATTAAACCGATCAATAGTAGTGTTTTCTCTTTAGGTTTATAAGGTGTAAATATCTAAAAAAAATAATGTATTTGTAGGGGGCGGTATATTCTTGAATAATAGGAAAGTATTCGGATTGGTAGTACTGATAGCTATAATAGCATCGTTCATAACATCCATAACCCTACTTCCCATTCACGCCAGGGCGCAGGAGCCCGTCACAGTTGACGGCCTAGGCTTCGATTGGCCCTACTCATCCTGCCACGCACTTGACCCGGCTGGAGACCTGCTGGACTCCACGCCTGACTGGTCCTCTAGTAGGAATCTGCTGGCATGGTACTACCTGGTGGGCTCCAGCTACGTGTTCATGAGGCTGGACTTCCTGGATTTAGCCTACGGTGCTGAGACAGCTAGTTACGGTAGTGTAAATGACGCGTTGAACATATATATTATGATAGGCTGGAGCAACGCCCCAGGCTACCAGAGCTGGGTTCCAGACTACGTCCAGTACAACGGGTACGGTGTGCACCTACCCGACTACAACTGGGTTCTCGCGATCGCGATATATGATTCAGCACACTACACGGTCTACGACTACAATTGGAATAAAGTTCTCGTGAACTCCGGCCTACAAGTAGCATTCAACAGCCAGTGGGATCTCGTCGAGATAGGCATCCCGACAAGCATTCTATCAAACTACGGTTGGACACCGACCACGAGGGTTTGGGCTAAGATAGCTACCACGCTAGTCTACAACGGGGTGAGCAAGCTGGCTGACATAATGCCGAACAACATCTACCAGGGTAGCGGTAAATACGAGTGGAGTGGGGCTGTATTCAGCGATTCAGCCTGCGGCACTGCCAAGGTTATATTCGTCCACCACGGGAACCAGCATCTAACCGACAACAGGGCCCTGAACAACCCTAGTAGCATAAACAGCTACGGGTACATCCTGTACGTCCACGACTATCTGACCAACAAGACGGGTAGGAAGATACCCGTCACGATACACATGAGCGGCACATTGATGGCGAGCTTCGTGTGGTGGGACCCCGGCTTCATAAGCTATATTAAAAGCCTCATCTCAAGGGGCGTGGCGGTCCCGATAGGAGGCGTGTGGGCTGAGCATATAACAGCCTACTTCTACGACAACTTCAACGACCCCTCAGCGAACTTCACCAAGTGGTACATCCAGCAGGTCTTCGGCTACACGCCTATCACAGCATGGGTCCCCGAGAGGACGTGGGATGACGCTAGGACGGGGATAGCGTACACCATGAGCAAATACTACTACGCTGTCATACTAGATGGGAACACCCACCACGATGATTGGAGCCCGAGCACAAACGTCTATAAGCCACACCAGTACGATACGAGTAAAACAGCCGGCAGGACACTATACGTGCTCTTCATAGACTGGGACACTCAGCAAAAACTACTCTCGAACACAGACAACGGGTTGAACATAGATTTAAGGAAGAAGTATATTTGGGCTGCCACTAACAGCGACCAGCAAATGATCTTCATGTACGCAGACGACTGGGAGAAGGCTGCCGGGGTAGCCGGGTGGAATAGCAACAACCCAGTCTACTACAACAACAGTCTAACGTGGATCGCGATGCACCCTTGGATACAGGTGGTGACTACGGATGATGTTGTCAACTGGCTTAGGAACGGTTATTGGACACCTGTTACAGGCTACTACTGCGGCTACGACACATACTACTATTTGAAGACCTGGGTACAAAACTACCCCTACGACTACAGGAGAGCCTACGATGGATGGTACTGGGGTACTTCAAGCGAGAAGAGCTTCGCGTGGTATGGGAGCGGGCAGACATCCCCGAACTATGTGCTACCCGACACAACTATGCCTTTCGGCGACGTATTCGGCTACACCAGCTTCAACGGCTCCCCCAATAACACTGTGATATACAGGTTGCTCGCACCCGGAGGAGTCCTCGACTCCACGCCCAGGAACGAGCTGTGGTGGATGGCAGTCGCGGTCGCAGATGCAATGCTCTACGAGACAGCCTGGCATGATGAGACGGATTGGGACGGTGACGGCTTACAGGACTGCCCGGGCTGGGGTTTAAACCAGTGGAACCACCTTAGGCTGGTTAACGTGCTGCTCGCAGCAGCTAAATGGCTTGACTCGACTAGGAAAGGATTGATCACAGGAGCCAATTACATGGTAGGCGACTTCGACTGGGACGGGAGGAATGAGACCATCATCTACAACCCATACGTATTCGCTTTCATCGACGATAAAGGCGGTGCCGCACCATATGTCTTCATGTACAACAAGACGAGTAACAAGGTGTTCATGGCTATTGGAGCCCCTGCAGTCTACTGGGGGACATGGTACGACATGTGGTATGGCGACAGCCAAGTGGGCTTATTCGCAGACGACTACTTCACCGCTACAGGCAAAAACTACTATAACGCAAGGTACACTATAGCCTACGCCTACTATGATTCAACAAACGGGAGGGTTGTAGTTAGGTTGAACGCCCCGGACCTCGACGGAGACGGCTACCCTGACTTCTACAAGTACTACATACTCTACAACACAGCCAACTACGTATACGTGGACTACCTGGGCGTCAAAAAGAATGGTACACTATACTCTGCCATAGGGTTCTCGGCAGATTTCTTCAACAACCTCCTCTACGGGAACTCGCTCGCCCAGATAAACTCGCCCACATCGACCTACAGCTTCGGCTACAAGAACACTAGGACAGGGGCTTTCGTCTACGTGACCCCTCTCCAGGGTATGTCGTGGACTGGGACACAGGACCTCGTGAAGTACACGATGCAATACAGGGCTAAGATGTCGGTTTCAGTTAACACAGCTGTATGGGCTTACGGTAAAGTGGTCTTCGGGTACAATTAAAGAAAGCTTTTTTCCTTCAAACACATAGCAATTCCACTCCCCATAACAAAGGCTTATATGGTCTACTAGGGGAAACACTCAGAATATTACTACTTCTCGCATAAGCGTCTATAGAGATATTAGATCTGTTGGATCTCTCGCATGCCCTTAAAATCCAAAGCATGGTTGAAGCCTGTTTAATTCTCTTTTATTACCCTGGATGACAATTCCACAATCAAGGTGCCGTACCTTGAAGCCCATGGTATTCGGGGGGAGGAATGGGGAGCATCTTGCCATAGAGTTAGCTTCCATGAAAGGCTTCGATCTCGGCAGTGTTGAGGTGAAGAAGTTCCCGGACGGTGAGACGTATATCAGGATCCTAGACGAGGTTCAGGGCAGGGATGTAATATACATTAACTCCCTTCAGAGGGACCCCAACGAAGCTGTTATTGAAACTCTATACACACTGGACACCCTCAGGGACCTTGGGGCCCGGAGGGTTGTAGCCGTCATACCATACATGAGCTACGCGAGGCAGGACAGCAGGTTTAACCCTGGTGAGGCTGTCAGCATACAGATCCTAGCGAAACTATTCAAGACTATTAAAGTAGACCAGATCGTAACAGTCGACATGCACCTACACAGGATAAGCGACCCCAGCTCCTTGTTCGGCGCTAACTTCCATAATATAACGGGTGTTAGAGAGCTCGGCAAGTACCTTAAGAGGAACTATGATTTAACGAGGTCGGACACCGTAGTGATAGGGCCTGATGAGGAGGCCGAGCAGTGGGCGAGGGTGATGGCCGAGGAGCTAGGTGGCCTAGAGTTCAGCTTCCTCGAGAAGAAGAGGCTTACAGCCGAGAAGGTTGTAATAGAGGCTAAGGGGGTGAACGTGGAGGGTAAGAACGTGGTGATAGTAGACGATATCATAAGCACGGGAGGGACTATTATAGAGGCGGTTAAAGCTTTGAGGAGCCTGGGGGCTAGAGACTTCTACGTGGCAACAGTCCACCCACTGCTTGTAGGGGATGCGCTGGCGAGGCTGCTGAGGCTCGGGTTGAAAGAGCTAGTTGGCACAAACACTGTTTTAAGCCCTATCAGCAGGGTTAGCATAACACCCGCTATCGCTGAAGCCCTGGATAGAATCTTCTGAATCTTTTTCCCTCCCCAACTCCACCACCCTGGTCTCCAAGCCCATTAACTCGGGTGGCGCTTCGTGGGATGCTAGCAAGATGCCGGCGCCTTTCTCAAGGAAAATCCTTATAACACAGGCTACCCTCTCCCTCGCTCCCTTAGACAAGCCTTCGAATGGCTCGTCTAAGAGTAGTATGTGGGGGTTGAAGGATATCACTGAGGCTAATGCGACCAGTTTCTTCTCGCCGTAGCTCAACTCATGCACCCTCCTATTCAGAAACCGATCCGGGAGTCCGACAAGCCTAATCGAATCCCTGGCAAGCTTGTCCAGGAGATTCCTGTCCTTATGTAACTGCCTTGGAACATACAGTATCTCATCGTAGACTGTGGGGTTGAATAACATGACCTCGGGGTTCTGGAAGAGTAGGCCGATGAACCTCCTAGCCTCTGGCAGCTGTTGTTTCAACGGCTTACCGTTGAATTCTACATCACCCTTCTCTGGTTGAAGCAGGCCACCCGCTAGCAACAAAACCGTTGTCTTACCCGAGCCGTTTGGCCCTGTCAACAATACTAGCTCTTTCCTCCCAACCTCAAGGTTGAACCCCTCGAGGACGTACCTGTTTGAACCAGGGTATTTGAACCAGACATCGATAAGCCTCAGCAACCCCTGATACACCTCGATTCATATGCTTTAACGATATCCCTCGATACCTCTGTGAACTTAGCTATTACGTCTGCCAGGGTTACTGCGAGCAGCCTCCACGACAGCGAATTCGACTTGACTACCACTCTTGATTCCCTCCCGGCCAAGTAGTACGCGAAGACGCTTGCAATAAACCTTGTATTGAGCATGAAGAAATTGACCCTGGAGACAAATCTCCTAGCAAGCCTCCACTCGGATAGCCCTTGGGCAATCGTGGACCAGCCTAAGGATGTCACCGCGATTATGATTGGCATAGGCGACAAAACCACTCTGGAGACAAAGAGCACTAGTGAAACAACTGCCGGAGGAGAAGCGTTGGGCATCTTACCCTGGTCTACACCCAATAGGAGTATTGGGAGAGCCGGCACTAGCCCTAGGAGCAGGGTTAGACCCGTAGCAGCGAGGAAGGCTCTAGACCTCGGTTTGAGGACTGGAGCCCACATAGCCGAGTAGAGCCCGGCCGCAAACCACATAGAGGGCGTGTTGGAGAGGGCTGAGATGAACGTGAGAGCTAGAGACAACGCAAAGAAGACCCCGGGGTGCGGTATTGTTCTCTCGCTACTAGCATACGCTTCGTCTAGGATTCTCGATAGGGCTTCAATGAACCTGCCTAGGATGCTCAAGGCCTATTTTTCCTCTCGCCGATCTTCTTTAAGACAAGCCCGAGCAAGTAAATTAACGCGACGCCTATAACCCCGGAGAGTATGTAGCCCAGCCACTCAGGCAACCCTGGGACACTGTAGTCTTTCAGAGGGGTCCAGTTAATCCTATCAGATATGTCTGTGAGATTCAGCATCTCGCCTGCTACATCGAGGGGCTCACGATACCCCACTAGACCTGCGAGGTAGACTCCGAAGACCGGTGAGAGCAACAGGAGTATCACGAGGCATATGAGAGTCTTCTTCACGAGGCAACCACCTCCGGGTGCCTCAGCTTAAGGTAGTAGACTACTAGACCTGTAACCAACCCTTCCACCACGCCGAGCACAGCATGCCAGCCACCCATGACGGGGACTGTTATGAAAACACCGTAGGGGAATGCTGGCGAGAGGCCGATCTCAACCCCGCATACGATCCCCGCCACTGTTAAACCAAGCCATCCGCCGAGGAAGCCTCCTACGAAGCTTGCTTTGTCCACGCCCACCCGCCCTGAAAGCACTCTTAGGATGGATTTGTATGTGATATACCCGACCCACACGTCTACCACAGCCATGTTGATGATATTTGCCCCTAGGGCTGTAATACCACCGTCGTGGAAGACTAGCGCCTGGACTAAAAGGACGATAGCCATCACTATACTACCCTTGAAAGGACCCGTTAGGATGCCGGCTAGAGCGCCCCCCACGAAGTGTAGGCTTGTCCCACCCGGTATAGGCCAGCTCAGCATTTGAGCAACGAATATTAGGGCTGCGAGGGCTGTCGCCTCAGATACCTCCCCGGGGCCCATGCTCATCTTCTTCAACTTGAACCCGGCGAGATAGTAGAAGCCCGCCAGAGCGTAGGTTGCCGCGCTTACAGTGAAGTCGAGGTAGCCGTCTGGAATATGCATGAAGTGCACCAATGTACTTGATTAAGTGCACCATTTATAAACACCCTGTTAGGCTGCTTGAACACAGCAAACCTCGCTTACAACCCAAGTGAGCTGTGTGAGTCCACGCTAATACCTTGCCTCCACACCATACCTCGATATATGGTTTTCCACGGCCCTGGACGCTAGGATTGAGAGCGCGGTGAAGAATATTGTTGAGATAGTTGAGGATGCTACGAGATTGCCTGCTGGAATCGTGTTCGAACCGTAGGCCAGTCTCAAAACCTCGACAGCCGTTAACCCAGGTACCACTGCGTCCAAGAATGCTACCGGGAGATATTTCGGAGGGATGAAAACTATTGTTAACAGGGCGATCTGGATTATCCCAAACAGGGATCTCGAGAAGGGGTTCTTCAAATACAGTAGACAGGACGCCGTTGACGCGAAAACTTCTGCGGCGAATATAATCGGTATCGATGCCACCAACACGAAGGGGTTGAAGCTGAGAAACCACGCGAGCCCAATGCCCAGGTAGCATGAGATGATGAGCACGGATAAGATGAATGGGAGGAAGCCTATTACAGCAAGCTCCAGCGGGAAGGTTGATGCGGTGTAGTAGAAGACGCTCACGCCCGAAAGCCTTAAATCATCCAACACACCTTCTCCCACCAGCCAGACAGCGTACTCCATTCCGAGACCAGAACCCAGTAGAAGCATGTTTGCCACAACGATCGCAGGCAGGAGTACTTTCACGGCTGTTGAAGCTTCATTCGTGAACAATATTGTCGGAGCGAGTAGCAGAATCGCCCAAAACAAGGCGTTAAGCGAAGAAGAGACCTCGCTTGTCAAATGCATACGGAACATGCCGTAGCCGATTAGCAGGGCTCTACCGACCCCCTTAAGCAACCTCAACCCCTAACCCACCTCTCCGCCCTCCGCAGTAGGACAATCGGCACTGTGAGGTACAGGGTGTAGACGACTAGGAGTGTCGTGAGATACCCTAATATAATGGGCTGGCCTACGAAGAGTAGTAATGCTTGTAGTGCTTCAACAACGAAGGGTAGAGGTGTGATGTAGGCGACGAGCCTTAGGAGGAAGGGGACTAGCTCCACCGGTATATACAAACCCACCGACGCCAGGAGGATGGGGGGAATCAAGTTGGCTATAGCCCAAGGCCTTCTAACAGGCATTAAAGTAATTGTAGCTAAGGCGAGTATGCTTGAAAGCAGCCCAAGCGCTATACTGGCAGGTAGAAGTAGAGCCAGCACCGCTAGGTATAGGAATAGGCCTTCGAGACCTTTTATTAGTGGTAGGAGAGCCAGCAGGTACAGGGTTGCGAAGAAGCAGAGGAGGCTCGACCTACCCAGAGCATTGTAGAACAGGAAGTCTGCCAGACTGGATGCCTCCATTACAGTCAGATTTGTCTCAGCTATCCTGAACTCGTAGTAGAGCGTGGAGAATACGTCCCCTACTATCAACGCTACAACACCGATTAGTGAGGAGAGTGTTAGGGTGAAAGCTATCAAGCCGCCAGCAGTGATCTCGACGCCGTAGAGGGTTTTAAGCCTTGACAAAACATAAGCCTGGCCCCCGCTTATGTACGCGGGCATAAATACAACTCCGATGGAGAAACCTAATTGTATAGCCCACATACCAAGGTAGTCCGAAAAATACCTCTTGAACCAGACAAACTCCCTGTATAAAAGCGCTTTCAAAACACCTATCTTCGTAACGTGTCACCTACCACAGCCAGGTACGCGTCTTCGAGACTTGGCTCCGCTATCGAGAAGTCGACTACGCGGGCAGACGTCCCCTTAATAAGCTTGGTAACCGCATCCACAATCTCCTCCCTACTATTCCTAGCGTAAACCCTGTAGCTTGAAGCAACACTAGTCTCGTTTGCTTCGACTTTGATTATCTGGAGGCCTTCCTTGAGGCGTGAGATAAACTCCCTCGAGCCGGCGCCCTCCAGCTTGATGGAAAGTACGTTTGCTAGGCCAAGCTTCCTCTTCAGCTCGTTTATCCCGCCTTGAGCGATGACCAGCCCCCTGTTTATTATCGTGACCTCGCTTGAAATCTCCTCGATCTCCCTCATGTTGTGTCCTGTTACAAGGATTGTTCTACCTCTGCGAGCGAAGTCGACGAGCATACCCCTGATCACCATTGAGCTACTCACGTCCAGACCAAGCGTAGGCTCGTCTAACAAGAGGACGTCAGGGTCCGTGAACAACGCTTTAGCCAACCCGACTCTAGCCCTCATACCCAGGCTATACGAGTAGTATGGTTTCTTGAAGGCGCTCTCCTCATCTAAACCCACGAGCTCAAGAACCTCCCTCGCTCTCCTCCTAGCATCCGAGTACGAGTAGCCTTTTAGAAGCCCATAGAACACAAGGTTCTGGAAGCCGGTTAGAGAGCCGTACATCCCCTTGCTCACGTCCAGGACCAACCCTATTAGAGCCCTAACCTTATCCGCCTCCTCGACGGCGTCAAACCCGCCAACTAAAACCCTACCTGAGTCCGGCCTCACGAGAGTCGAGATTATTTTAACAAGCGTTGTCTTACCCGCGCCGTTAGGCCCCAGGAGAGCGTGGATAGAGCCCTTGGTTACTCGGAGGGAAACCCCTTTAAGAGCCTCAACATAGGTGGTTCTTCTAAACCCCGAGCGGACAACATACGTCTTTCTAACTTCTTCAACCACTATATCCGCCATGAAGTCAAAACCCTGTTTTCCACATACAACTGTTTTCTCGAATAAAAATCTAGACCCGGTTGCTCGGGGAAGCTCATCAGTCTTGACTAGTTCATCAATCCCTTGGAACCGTGTCAAAGCGTATTGCGGGTGGTTTTGCTACAGGGTATTAGATAGGCTCTAAGCCGTATACCCCGCGTCCACTCCGCGGAGACCACCTTTAGTTTAGGGTCGCGGTTTCAACTCTTCGTCTCCGCCAGTGAACTCCGATATCATCTTATTTGTTGCTATGAGCAGCCCGAACGCTAGGAACGCCTTGAGGGTGTCCCAGGGTATGAAGGGGGCGACTCCAACTACGAAGGCTTTAACCAGCGCGTCGAGCACCCTGTCTCCCCCGATCAAAGTAAACCATGCTGCCAGGTACAATGCTCCCAGGGTGTAAATCAACGTTATCGACAAAAGGGTTGCGAGTAGTAGCCTCCGCGGTGCGGCTACACGACCACGCCCGACTAGGATTCCCCCTATTGAAGCCCCCGCTAGAAAGCCCATCAAGTAGCCGAAGGTCGGGGATGCCACGTACCATATCCCACCGCCCATTGCAAACAGAGGTAGGCCTAATAACCCGCCTGCAATGTAGGCTGCTACAACCCTCCACGCCCTCCTACCCAGGAGTAGTATAAGGTATGTCAACACCATTGTCTGGAGAGTGAATGGAACCGGTGTTATAGGTAGAAAGAATCTAACCTTAGCGGAAGCTGTTAGAGCGCCCACCCCTCCAAATATAATGGCTATTTCTCTAAGAACAACACAGAGGCTTGAAACCCTGCTTCCCCTCCTCGTTAAAACCTGCTCGAGGACTAACCGTCTCTTCCTTCGAGGAAGCACCATACTCCAACCCGGGCTCTAAAATCGCCTCGCAGGCTTAAAAAGCGATTTAACCGGGAGACCACGAGGAATCTAAACATATGTAGAGAGCCGGGACGCGAGGTAAATATCCATAAGGGGGAGCCGGCTTCGGCATGTCTCTATTACGTATCTTGTATACCATAATCTAAACACGCTGTTTTCAGGAAAGGAGCTGGTTATGTGGACTTGATAAAAAAGTCTGTACCTGGGCTTAATGGTTCTTCCTGCGGAGAGTGTAGAATGTGAACACGACTGCGACTCCAGCAATCAATAGTGTTACGGTGAGCGGCTCAGAGATCGGCACCGGCGTAGGGGCTGAGTACTGGTACATCGTGTTATATACTTGTGTTGTGCTAGGAGTCCATCCATACGTGACCGTCGGGTCGTAAGGTATTGAATCCACTGAGCCAGAGTTGTCTCCACCCGTTAAAACTGCGAGAACGTAGAAGGAGCCTGGCTGTGATATCCCTAGAGCGCTCCACGATATCGCAACCCACAATACCTGGAGTCCTGTGCCCGAGCTCCCAGTAGTAGCTGTGTAATCGTATAGTGTACCTCTCTGATTTGTAACATCAGTGTAGATCCAGTAGTTCCAGTAATTACTACTGGATGAGATTGTCGCGCTCGCATTACATGTACATATCTGTGCCGTGGTTATACCGCTACTCTGGTTATACCAGAAGTATATCTCGTAATCTACACCGTATTTTGATCCGTTTACTGTGATGAACCTGCCCCAAGCGTCTCTTACACCCTGTGCTGCTTTAGCTGTATCGTTGTACCCGCCGGGGACCACGTCTAGTAGGAACCCGTAGGCTACATTCCAGCTTGCAGTGTTGTTCGTGTCTACTGCCAGGTATAGGTAGTTGCTGTCCGCGTATACGTAGAGGTTGTTCAGCTTAGCCCCAGCACCCCCTCCAGTCGTGGTGCTAGCTGAGGCAACATATTAGTTCTTATAATTCGACTCCCACCAGGTGAGGCCGCCGGTGGTCTGTGCCACTGCTACAAGTGTACTAAGCGGCAGTATAAGTGCTGTAATGAGAAATACTGGCAGTATAATCTTCCTCATACAATATCACTCCATACTTTTATCTAATTAATTAAAATATTTAAGCTTTTTCAAAAACTACTCATGTTTTCTTTCATCAATTAAGTAAACTTGTCCAATGCTATTACCCCGTCTACGTAGATGAAGCCTTCACAGAGTTGGCAAAAGAGCGGAAAGGGCCCGGTTAAGGTAAAACCGACAGCTCGTTGGAGAACGTGCCTTCCCAGCTATTAATACCTTGACCCCCTGTTCCATACTTTTTCGGAGAAAGGCTAACATTTGAGTTATAAACCGTTTACCCGATTTCATTTGCTATACTCTTTTGCTCAACGATACTCGCGAATACAGGTTTAAGGAGGGTAAACTTAATCAATGCTTCCGTAAAATAACTAGAAGCCCTCCCATCAATCCTATACTCAATTCATCTAGGCCTTTATTCCCCCACACTGTACTAGCGAGTAAACGTAGCTTCAGAGGGTTGGCGAGCGGGCAATCCGTGATCTCCATTTACCATTGGGATACGGGCTCCGAAGGGATGCCCTTCGCTCTGAGGGTATTTTGGGCGTGAGTGGGGGCAGAGGCCAATGAACCTGGTAAATTAGACTCTTAGCTACACCTATGGAACCGTTCTCTTCATGGACTCGCTCCTAGTAGACCCGGTTATCTGGTTGACCAGGAAGCCTTGGCTCTGGAATACTTCGGCCACGATCGCGTATTTGTATGTTAGGGCTGTTGAGTGGATGAATATGACGGAGGGGTTTTGCATAGGCTCCTTCTTCACAATTTCAACGAGGGCTCTCCCCAGGTTTTGGTAGTAGTCTTCCAGGGCTTTAACAAACCCGCTGGATACGCCGAGCTCGATCAGCCTGCCGCGAGCCCACGTCTCGTAGTCGTAGACCGGCTTCAACTCGTTGCTTAAAACTATCGTGTTCAGCACCGCCAGGACGTCCAATAGTCTACCGCTCGCATGGTAGATCTCCCCGCCGGGTAGTTTGATGAAGATGCTTGTATTCGAGAACGGCCTCTCCTCGAAGCCACGGAGCAACTCCACGTACACCCTGCTGAGGATGGCGTCCAACTCCCTGTGGCTTGTAGCAGTGAGATCAGCGATGATAACCCTAGTCCCCCTACCCCCGCCGCCGCTTTCCTCTAGTTCAACGCTGTAAGCCTTCACGTAAAGATCTTCGACGTCCTCCCTCCTAAGACTCTTCTTCCAGTGTATCATCCTAGGGCTGTCACCCGGCTCATACTCGCGTACACCAAGGTAGTCCCCCGTATACGACTTCGCCGCTATCCTTGAGAGATAGGACTTCAGCTCTCTCATCAAATTGTAGGCTAGGACGAGCCAGGCTGACCCGCCTGCCTCCGCACCATGCTTATCCCACTCCCCCTTTGCCGCCAACCCGGCTACTCCACCTGTATGCGGGGCCTCGCCAGTGGCACTACCTCCCACTACACCACCCGTGAGGCCTGTCTCACCGTATCCAGCACCCTCCCTTCCAGCCCCCCTCCCTCCAACACCTGTCCCCCCGCCAACGCCCCCTACCTCGCCAGCAGGCCCCCCTCCAACCACAACCCTGTAGACCCGGAGGACAGAGAGGTGTCTAGCATACCTCGCGAGCATCTCCTCGGCTCTCTTAAAATAGGTTGCGGACTTCATGACGAGGAGGTATGTTAAGGTGAAGGGGCCGTGTTCAACCTTCGCCAACCCTCTGGGTTCCTCGATTAAAACCCTCACGTACATTTTGTTCGCCCCAAGGTGCTCCAGGTTCTTTGCCACGTTAACCTCGACTTCGTTCACCGCTGAACCACTTGAGGCCACGCTAGACCCCTCCACTACTCTATAGTTGAAGGGGCCTGGGCAGGCGATTTTCACCGTATACCCGGCTTGGTCGCCCAAATACACTACTCTCCCACTCTGCTCAACCCTCACGCGAGACCTGCCTAACCTCAAGTACTCCCTGGTCGCGGCAACAATGTAGGAGAGTGCTAGGGCTGAAAGCGGTATGAGGGTGAAAGGGTTGATTACCACGAGGGGTATGCTCATGGAGGCAGCTATTGCTAGATGCCTAACTACCCCACCCCCCTCCTTAAGCAGGATTATAAAGCCGATAGTAGACAGTGTTACAGAGAGCACGATCCCCGGAGTCCCTCCTCCAAGAGTTAGCAGAGACGCCGATATAACCAGGGCAGGGAGAACTACTTGGAGTCCCGGAACCGTTAAGATAAATACCACCCCCAGATATGCCGGTAGCAGTTGCATAGTATACCCTAATTTAAGGCTGGTAGACTGGGCTAGGACGCCGGTTGCCAGCACGGCTAACGCCAGTAGTCTGAGCCTACCTACCCTCCTCAACCGAGAACCTGTGGACATATACGGCCACCAATAGGAGTACGAGTGCTATTGAGGAAACGTATATCGGGGCAACACCCTGGGTAGCATAAACGAGTAGCTTAATGTAGAGCAGGGGATTCCCCCTCGTCCACGACTGGTCGAGGAGGATAGCCCTATTTCCGTACGTGGAGGTGAGCCACTTGATGTTATAGTCGAAAACACTGTTGGTCAGGAAACCCTCCGCGCAGAACACAAGTATCTCACCCCTCCCTACGAGAACCCTATATGCGACAACGGACTCTCCAATAGGCTCCCCCACATCATACCTGTTGTTACCGTTCTCATCGATGTAGGAGAAGGGGGAGGAGAAGGCTAGAGGCTCCGCGACCACCCCGCTGCCTATTGGGGTTAGATTGACCGCGTATGGTCGGCTGAGAACGATCGAATAGTTGTCTCGAGGAATGCTGGCTACAATCACCCCGGGGTCCCCCACGTCTTCTACGGGGTCTAATATTTGGCCCAGGTATTCCCCCTTGAAGCCAAGGTATTCAAGTATTTCCCCTGTCGTGTTCCATGGCCCGTAGACTATCACCACGTCCCCCTCCTTGACATCCTGGAGAATAGCTGAGGCTTCATCAGCCGTCAACGCTTCCCCCCGCCCCTCCACGATAACTACACCCCCCCACACAGCTTTCTCCAGGTCCTGCCTGTTGAGCGCCAATTTAGATGTAGCGGCAAGCTTCGAGTGCCCGTATTCGCCCGAGTCCAACGCGTAGTACGCCTGTGGGACGGGTAGGACTACTAAGAGTATGAGGCTTAGGAGAGCCCAGAGCACCACGATGTATGTTAATATGATGCTACTCCTCCTCGGCCGCAATTAGGATACCCCTCGAGAGTTTTAACCCTTCTTCATAACTTGGTTTTCTATTCGAGTATAGATCCCTCTCAACGAGCTGGAGGAACCTCCATATAAGCTCTTTAACCCGGTTGCTTTTAGTAGTTGCTACCACCACCCACCTGTAATGCTCTCGCAGGGTTTCGCTGGGTTGCGGTAGCCTTTTAACAATCTTCTTCAGCACCCCGTAGTATAACTGGGCAATCCGCGAGCCCAGCCCACGCGTGTATGGTTCTAGAAGCTCTTCCACTTTATTCACCGTGCTCCCCATTTTCTCCCTTACACGCGGCGAACTCAGGGTGGTTAAAGCCACCATAAACGCTTTCTCACGATCTCTAATGAGAACCAAGACTACGGATCCAATTAGAGTGAGTATTATTAGGCTACTGATGTTTACTACTAGGATACTCTGCGAGTAGTAGTAGGTGTCGTAGTATCCTGCCGGGTCGTAGATTTCTACAACCAGTTTAGCTGTCGAGACCGGTAGGAGTGAGGCATAGAGGGAGACAACCGTATTGTTTTCAACCGGGGCTTTAACCCCACTGCTAGCTGAGACTGCCACCATAGACTCTAACCGCCTGCTCTCATAGCTCAACAATGGGACTTGAATCCAGCCATCTAGGGTAATGTAGACAGGCGAAGCCTCGACCACGACGTGTGGGTACCTGGGTTCAACTACCACTGGTTTCTCGATGCAGTAGGGTAGGGTCGCGTTGCCTGCTTCAACGCAGACCCTAATAGTGTTAACCCCGACTTCAAAGTACTGCCCGCCAGTGTCCAGGGAGAGTGTTAGGGGTGTCTCACCGATCGTTGTGTTCCCAAGGCTCGTCTCGTTCACAGCGTTTTTCACAAACACAGTGCCCTGTAAGACCCCGCTCCGGCTTGCAATAGATATGTTCAGCATACTACCCCTTACCACACTCGCCGGGGCTTCCAGTATTAACCTCGGCGTGTAGTAGCCTATCCTGATAAGCCTATACAACTCGATTTCGACCCCGCTACACACAGCACCAGCTATCACAGTGAATATGGAGACATCTTCCGGGGAAACCCCTATTGAGCCTAAGTAGCTGGTTAGATCGCTTGCGAGAGGAGCCTTTAAGACTACGTGGCAAGCGGTGCTCGAGCAGTTTAGAGAGGTAGTATTAATAGGTATACTCCCAGCAGCCAGCGTAATGTATCGCACTGTGCAGTCGGCTCTATTCGAGGAAACAACTATTGGGATACCCTCACCAGGCTCGTAGACCTTATTCGTGTCCACGATGAGAGATATAGGGGAGTTTCCACCTCCAAGGGAGTCGAGAACACCCCTAACCCTGGACTTTAACCCGGCTAAGAGGAACGATATTCCAACGCTCAAGGTGCTAGCTGAAGACGGGTCGGCGGCGCAAGCGCGGAGTCTCGAAGCATAATCCTCGATTCGACCGAGATTATTGTATAAGTTGTAGAGTTCGGATACGTCTGTGAGATTAGGTTTTTTCATCGCGTTGTAGTAGTCTATTACGAGAGCATACGCTTCAGCATGCAAATCAGCTAAATCAGAGCTAACCGTGGTGTTCGCGAGCACCCGGGCTAGATCCAAACCTGTCGGATCGAGTGCGAGGGCGTACCTCAAAGTTTTTTCGAGGATGGCTAAGAGGTATGTGCAATCCCCTATGATGTAGCTGGTTTGCTCAGCCTGAGAGGCGGGCAGGAGAGGTTGCAGGAGGATGATCATCACGAACAAAAGATGAGGTAGCCTACCCACCCGATAACACCTCGTAAACTCTGTAGGCAACTATACCGGTGAAAAGCGTGAACAAGAGTATGTTGAGTAAAAACGCCCGCCTGGAAGCTATGGGCGGGTGGACTATAGCGTATGAGAAGTAGTAGGCTAATATATTCAGGGATAAGTAGAGGTCGACTCTACTCTCACCTAGAAGCGATAAAACCATGTTCGATGTTACGCTTAGTATGGTGTATACTAGTAGAAACGAGTAGACCCTGCCCTCCAAGCTATCCAACCCCTATCGATAAAACCTCTTCATCGAGGGTGAGAGACCTGTTGATCAGCCTGATAGTCTTAGCTGGTAGAGCACGCGCCAAAGCCAGGGTGGTGTAGACTACATATGGGTCAACCGGGTACTTGCTGAGCTCCTTCAAGGGTTGCGAGAGCCCGATTAGATGAACTCTGAGAAAACCCCCCTCCAAGCTAGCTCTAACATTCTTACACACAGCTAGCTCATCGACAAGCACGCCCCTCAACACGTTTTCCACATTATCCAGCGTCCACCCCTCACTCCCCTCTTGAATAGACTCAGTGTACTCCCTGGCGATCGGTATTGCCAGGTAGGGTGAGCCCCCCGCAAACCCAACGCCTGGATCAACCTCGAGCGGGCAAATAGCCTTCGAGAAGACTAGTAGAATGTCACCGCCCTTCTTCACCGCACATAAATTGGCATCCAGTAGATCCAGGTCCTCTAGGACGCTTGTTAAACCGTTGAGTAGCGTCCTCGTGTACTCCACCAGCGAGGGCATAGTGGCCTCCCGGGGGAGTAGACTGTATACCAGGAAGACCCCGCCGCTTAGACCCAGGGAGGATGCGACCCCGAGCAACACATTGCTCCCGACAATCAGGGCGTATAATCCGAGGAGCCCGGATAAAATCAGGGTATTCAACCCCAGGATGAATAGTTTTGTCACCAAGCCGCAACCACCAGGGGTCTCAGGACAACGTCTAGGAAGCCCACCATCCTAGCCAGGGAGTACCTGTTCAATCCGGCGAGAATGTTCCTCGCCACGTGAAACGCTAGGAGGATCATTAAGGCATAGGGCCCAACCCCCATCACGGGGTTGAGGTAAAGGGTGAGAAACACCAGTAGTGAATCTATCAAGCTCGAGTAATTACCAACCTTAGTGTAGATGATGGTGCTGGAAGATGTTAAGTCGATCAAGTAGGCTAGGATGTATCTCAGAGGGTCATCTAACCCCAAGTATATGCCCAGTATTGTTGAAACCAACACGCCTATAGGGGTGAGAGGTGATAGAAGAGCGCGAAGAACCTCGCCGTAATTGTATAATGCCAGCATTACAATTACGAAGAGTATTAGGAGAACATCTATGTAGTCCCCCACTACTGGGGATATTAATAGGGATAGAGCCTTGAGGAGGGTTGTGCTGAACAACAACCCTCCTAAAACAGCTATCAGACTCCACACCCCAACCCTTCCCCTGAGGTAGAATGCCGCGTTAATCACTAGTATAGACAGGATGAGACAGGCTGCACCACCAGCGGTGGATTCAAGTCTTGAAGCCAAACTACCAACCGCTAGGAGGGATAGAAACACTACTCCACTACTTAGGTACCGGGACATTCCTCAAAGCCTCCTCGGCAATAGCCTCCGGTGTAACACCCTCCAACTCATACTCTTCTCTCACTCTAAATCTATGGGCTACAACCGGCGTGAAAGCACGCTTCACATCATCGGGTATAACGTAGTCCCTCCCATCCATCAAGGCCAGAACCCTGCTGATCCCCACCAGGTTCACCGTCGCCCTATGAGATGGCCCGTAGGCCACTGCCTTGTGGTATCTAATGTAGTTCACCAAGCGCACCATGTAATCCAATAAATGTTCTTCAACATGGACTAGATTGTGTATGCTCCGGGAAATAGCGTAGACTCTCTCGGGAGTTGTAACCTGCTCCACGGGGAGGGTGAGTATGTGGTCCGAGGCTTTAAGTATTTCCACCTCCTCCTCGGGTGGATTATAGTTGCTTCTAGCTGAGACAGCGAACCTGTCTACAAGAGTCTCAGTAACCTCGTAGACCCCCCTAGCATATTTCGCCGGCACTTGAGTCGCGATCACCATGAAAGGCCTCTTCAAAGCGTATGTGACGCCGTCGACGGTCGCCTGGTACTCCTGCATAACCTCCAGCAACGCCGCCTGAGACCTTGTTGGAGTCCTATTCAACTCATCGAACAACAGTATGTTGGTGAACACCGGGCCCTCCACGAATATCCTCTCGCCTGTAGGCCTGTAGATGTGGAACCCGAGTATATCGCTGGGGAGTATATCCGGGTGTCCTTGAACCCGCTTGTAAATCCCGCTAATAGCCTTTGCTAGCGCCTTCGCTAGAAGCGTCTTGCCTGTACCAGGGTAGCCTTCAATAAGCACGTGGCCCCCCGAGTACAAGGCGGCCACGCAGAGCTCCACGAGCTCTCTCTTACCCACATATACCTTTGAAACCCCCGCTACCAGGTTCATGAGCTCTCTTGCAACATCGTCTACTTCAAACCTAGCGGGCTCCCTACTGGACAACGATCCCTACCTCTTCACGAGTTTTCTGATTAAACCCCACGAATAGACAACTGTCGCGTATATAATAAACATGGCGGATATAAGGGCAGAGGACATGGTGAGAGGTTGAACCCCCGTTATCGCCGCCTCAACCCCACTGCCACTACCCGCCAGCTTAGCCGTCATGCTCGCGAACACGCTTGTTAGAGAACCAGCGAGCGTGGTTGGATCGCCGGGTGCCATCAGTGAAACCCGAGTATACATGTTTACCCTCCCTCCCCCAAGCTCTAGTGTTACTGGTAGGATAACGTATCCCAGGAGACCACGCCATGATCCCTTTTCAAGTGCTATGAACACTATCCGGGTATTGTTGACGACTGAACTCCACGACGACAATATATTGTACCCCTGTACCGTTAGGCAGAGCTGCCACGTGTGGAGTCTCGCAGTCGTGTCGACGACCTCCACGTACCCTTGATAAATCCCGGTGGGGGAGACTACTTCAACCCTGTAGACTGCCAGGGCCCCGAGCACGTTTGTCAGGTACTGGTCGTACTGCTTTCCTGTGAAGACTATTGTTGTCGTGGATAGGTATTTCTCAGGGTTCTTAACGTAGTCGTCGACCGAGGAGGGATTGACTACTAGAGCCTGCTGAACACTGCTCGCCGTGGTTGTGATTGGAACGAGGGCTAGCACTATGAGAGTGAAGAAGGCGGCCACGATGAAGACCCCGCTTACATACTCCCATGAGACGTCTATCGCCGGGTGCTTGGCAAGCGCTCTAGTGAACACAGGTGGGAACCTGCTGTACTTGTTGACCAGGTAGAAGGCTATAAGCGCTGAGAGGAAGGAGTAAACTAGTGAGGGAGAGTAGTGGAAAAGAGTTTCCGCCTGCTGGACACCCATGTACATTGCCCCGTAGACTATGAGGAGCACTCTAATAAGGTTGCCGAGCAACCCTATGAGCATTGAGATGATGATGGATGCGAGTGAGACAACTGTTTTTCTCAAAGGTTTATCGGAGCTGAAGGTCACCATGTAGATTAAGACCGGTATAACACTCATGATCGAGCTAAGCGTCACTATGCCAGTGCAAGCCGCCTCAATGCTGAAACGCGCCACCCCTCCACTGGGCGTTGGGACTTCCAGCTGTGTGAAGCCGGGTGCCTCAACAACCCTGACACCTGTCAGAAACCCAGCTATCCTACCAATGTACCTGGATAAAAGAGGGGTTAACCTGTCTACGAAGCCGGCGGGCAAGGGGATTAACAGGAGAGGGGTTAAAAGGGGTATTATCTCGCCCGGGGTCACCGGTTCGTAGACGAGGAGTATGAGCGCTATGAAGAAGAGCGAGAAGCTTAAACCCTCAAGCTGTATCTTGTACTCGAGGAGAGAAGTAGAAACGCTGTACAACGCGAGGGAGAAGAGGGCGAGGAGTGTTGTGAAGACTATCTTACTTAATCTAACCCCATACGAGAACCCGATGTATCTGAGAGACAGGTACAGTGTGATCACCATCGAGAAGAGGGAGACGGTTATATAGCTGTACTCCTCGCTGGAAGCCAATCTAACAATCGAATCAAAGAACTCCCTGTAAACAGTGCTCGCGGCTAAACCAGTCAGCAACATTAAAACCGTGAACCCGGCTGAAACCTTAAACCTAGAGTA
>WYEE01000078.1 GCA_009904025.1 Thermogladius sp.
GTGGTTTAAGTGTCTGGGCTCGAGGAGAAATCCACTCCAGCCTACTACCCAGTCCACGTGATCCCGTGTGATTTGAGGAGCGAGTGCCCGTTCTTTAAGGTAGAGAAAGTTGATGAGGACCAGTGTGTAGCCGTGTGCACCGCCGCTGACAGGGTTCTAACCAGGTCTAATGCGAGGAAGTGTGCTTCACCGGCCTGGAGGGAGTGCCCGTTCTACAAGATCGGTGTGGAGTCAACCAGTAGCTAGAGTCTCTCCTCCTATATATGGGGTGCTGGGCTTCAAGAGGCTGCCCGCTACTACTAGGGCTTCCACGAGGTCGTTTAGACTGGGCGCCTCCTCCAAGTGTACTTCCCCATTCCCCTCTAGCTCTACTCTAACACCTTTAATCCCCTCTAGCCGAACCTCGTATACTTCGATCGGCACACCGTATTTCTCTCTCGCGATCCCCACAGCGAACTCCACTATGCTCTTTATCATCAGGGACTCGTCGTCTCTGCCGTAGGTGATAATCAACCTCATGTTAAACCCCTACTGTTAGTGGGTTTAGGAATGTTTTTAACTGGTAGGGAAAAGTTAAAGCATGCCTTATTTATATTTAGTCATGGTGGCTTGCTTGTCGGAGCTCGCCATTGATTTATCAGATATACCTCTCACACCGTTTGGTGCGCGGGATGAGCAGAAGCTCGAGGCCGCCTTAATCGTAGGCACGCTCTACAGCCCGGAGGTAGTCGAGCTCTTGAAAGACCCCGTTGAGAGGACTACGTGGCTCGAGAGCCTGGCCGTGGCCGCCGCCTCCTATGCGAAGTATAAGGCTGGGAAGCCTGTGAGCAAGATAGCCGAGGAGGTTGGGAGAAGCGAGCACACTATTAGGGCGCATATCCAGGGTAAGACCAAGGCTGGGAGGCTAGTCATCTCCACGTACGAGAAGCTGAAATCCGGGACGCTCAGACTAGTAGTACCCTTCAGCGGGGAGATCCAATTAACTAGTGTGAGGGAGGGTTTTGAAAAAGAGAAGGAGGCGCTTGTGAGAAAAGTAACGGAGCTGGAGAATAGGGTGAGCGAGCTACAGGGGGAAGTCGAGCGTTTGAGGAAGGAGCTTGACGCGTGCCGTGAATCGAACAACAAGTTAACCAGGTTAATCGAGCTCGCGAGAAGCAGGCTCCAACTCCTCGAGGAGTTGAAGCAAGCGCTATCCCAGCTTTAACCCATGGCCCTGTGATAATACCCGGGGGGTTCTCTTTAAAACAGTCAGCTATGGATTCATAGAGAGGGTTTGATGGAGGAGGCTGTGCTAATAGTAATGGACTTAAACGGTAGAGTAATGAACTTCGCGGCAGACCTCAACACCCCGCGCGAACTAATCGAATCCCTGTCCAAGCTCGGGTACGGTGCCCACAAGGCTTTAAGCGGGTTGGCAGCTATGGTGGGGCTCGGTGGAGTGGGTAAGATAGATTTTGAAGTGGAGGGCCTCCATATTACTGTCAGTCAGCAAGCCGGGAGAATAATCGTTGTAGCTCACAGAGCTCTCAGAGAGGTTGCTGGCAGAGGTGGAGCCGTAGCTGAAACCTAGCTACTTGAAGAGCTTCAGGTAGTTGGAGTAGAACCTGCCTACTAAATCCTCTTTTATCAACCCCCTTCTCTCCGACAAGTAGCTTATCGTCTCGTGAATCAACCTGGGTGAAAGCTTCAACCCCTTATACTCGTAGGGGGCGTCGCTCTCCGTCAAAGCTTTATCCAAGTCTGCCGCCTCCAGTATGAGTCTGTGTTTAACCTGGGTTTTGAAAGCCGGGTTCAAACCTATGTAGAACCCGCTCCCCTGTATCTCCGCCAGCAAGTCCTGTGGCCCCGTGTACCAGTGGAAGTATGCTTTCTCGACATCGCTCCTCGCGAGGATCTCGTAGACCTCCCTCCACGCCCTAGGCGTGTGGAGGTTTAAGACGAGGCTGTACTCTCTCGCCAGGTCTACAATCCTCTTGAAGAACTCCAATTGTTTCTCATACGTCTCAGGGACGAACTGCCTGTCTAAGCCGACTTCACCAAGGCACTTTATGTCGTCTACTCTCTCCTCAACCAGCTCTAGCACACGCCTGTAGTCCTCCCTACCCATCTCCCATGGGTGGACCCCTATACACGGTTGGACGCCCCTCAACCTCTCAGCCAGCCCCAGCGTCCTAAGGCTCGACTCGTAGTCGTCGCTCACGCATACAAGTATGAAGCCCTCCTCCGTCAGGCTCTCAAGCTCCTCGAGGCTTATCTCATGGCAGTGGACGTGCATGTCGACGATCAAAACCAGAACACCACCCCGCCTCCCTGCAAGCACCCTACTCTTATCTCGCCTTTAACGACCCTGCTAACAACACCCGGGTTGATCACCCTAGTCTCAACGGCCTTCGCGATGCAATCGGCGTTTAAAGGCGCCCTCTCTTTCAACAGGGCCTTGATCTTCCCCATCAAGGCTATAGAGGGATCCCCGGTGCTTTCAACAACGTTCTCCAGCAAGCCAAGCCTCCTACCCATCGGAGGGGTTATGAAGACAGGCTTATCCCCTATTACACCCCTGAGCACTCGTAGGAGATACTCTTCTATGACAGGTTTGTCCTCGAGCGGCTTTGGCGACACGAAGTAAGCTCTGTCACCCACCTCCTCGAGGGCTCCTTCAACCACGCCGCATTTAAGCGGCTCACTCCCCGGAACCCAGGTGGTGTACGAGGATCCTCCCCATGTTGAAACCCCGAATTCAAGCCCATTACATAAGACCCTTTGACTGGGCTTATGCTTGAAGACCACCGGGCCCCCTTGAGCACCATCTAAGAGGAGGATGTCGTCTTCAACGCGTAGCCTCCCGGCGTTGCATTCAATCCCCTCCCCGATGGTGCAGAGTATACTCATTTTAAAACCCTTCAACCACTCATTTCAGTATAGATGATGAGTTTGCCGAATATATGATTCGGTGAATTATCTCCCGAAATCTGATGTGGTCTAGAATGCTCGGGCTCAAACTACTCATCTCCGACTACGATTTAACACTTGTAGACAGCCTCCTAGACTTCTACGAGGCTTTCTCAACCTCTCTCAGGGAATTCGGCGGGGGCCCAGTATCCTTTGAATCCTTCTATGAGCACTTTAAGTCAGATAGATTGGAGGAGCTTGTGCCAAGAGGTGTGAATTCGGGTTTATTCTGGCACTTCTTTAGGTCCAGCTATAGTAGCAGGAGCACGCGCCCATATGATTTCGCAGGCGAGTTCCTCAGGCTATTGAAGAGTGTAGGCGTGAAGGTGGTCGTCGTCACGGGGAGGTTTACTCCATCCACCTCTATAAGAGAGGACTTGCGGAGATTCGGATTAGACGAGTACGTGGACGAGGTGTACACGGCTTACGACATACCGGCCTTGAACGGCGTGGAGGAGCGCGTCTTCGACAAGACGTGGCTGATCAAGTGGCTTGTGGGGAGATTCGGTGTTGAACCCTGCGAGGCGGTTTACATAGGCGACTACACTTCGGACCTGGAGAGCGCATTGAGAGCTGGTGTCAGGTTTGTGGGTGTTGCGAGGGAGCCTGAGAGGAGGAGGGTGCTGGAAGAAAAGGGCGCGAGAGTCTTCAGCGATCTCTCAGAGGTGTTCACCTACCTGTTTACGGGTCTCACGCTGGAACAGCCCTGTAACGCCCGTCAGGTCCCGTGATGATAAGCCCGTTCTCAGCTAGGTTGGACACAGCCCTCCTTATCTTATCCTCGCTTGCTATACCGCTCAGAACCAGGTGCACCTCCTTCAGGTTTAAGGGCTTCTCCTGGAGGAGCTCGTAGATGATGTTCACCAACTGTTCCTCGTTGGGGGCTGTCATCAACACGATGTCGTCGTCTTCGTGGAGTATCCTAAGCCTCACCTTCCTGCTCAATCTCTCGAGTTCCTCGGGAGATAGTTCAACGTTGACCATGGGAACCGCCTTAGACAGGACTGTATATTTAATATTTTAAAATAAACTTGGGGGATAAGCTTTTTGGTGATTTTTTTGAAGAACGCTTTCATACTCTACGTAGACAGGTTTGCGAGGTACAGTATCTACGGTCTGGCAGCCGTGTTGGATAGGTTGAGGGATCTCGATGTTTTCCTAGTTGAAGACCTGGGTCTTGTTGAGAGGCTGGTGGATTACGCTTCCTCGAATTACTCAGCCTGCGCCCTGGGCTTCAGCCTCCTGACCACGAGGGTTGCGGACGACATCTTCTACGACAACGTGGTGAGGATTGTGAAATATACCGGTAGAAGGGGGTGTTTGACCGTTGCCGGCGGCCCGCATGCCTCAGGCGACCCTCTGGGCGTCCTGTTGAATATGGGTTTCAAAGTAGCCGTGG
>WYEE01000104.1 GCA_009904025.1 Thermogladius sp.
TCCTTATCTTGAACCTAATGTTGAACTCCGCGTAAGGGCACTTGTAGTACTCAGGCTGGATCAAGCCGTTGAGGAGGGCGTAGATGCTAGTCTCCTTCTCCGAAACCTCGATGAAGGGCTTAATCCTCTTAACAAACTTCTCGTGGCTCGCGACCCCGGTGACAGGGGCTAGGCGGGCCAGCCTCTCAAGCGTGTCCTTAGCCAGGTTAATTAGAAATGTCTGAACCATGTCATCCATGTTGTGGGCTGTAGCTAGGACTGTTCCACCCATCTCCCGGGCAACCTTGTTCAGGAGGTAGCGCCTGAAGACGCCGCAGTAAGCGCAGGGGAGGTAGGGTAGGCCCCTCCTCCTCCCCTCCTCCACTATCTCGTCGAGCGTCATACCTATGTATTCTTTGAAGGAGGCTATCCTGTAGGGTACGCCGAGCCTCTCATTCACCTTCAGGAAGTTCATTATAGTATACTCCCTGTAGCCTTTAATCCCCTCATCTATCAAAAGGGCTGAGACCCTCCACCCGGGGTTCCTCCTCGAAAGCTTCCACAGGAAGTAGAGCAGGGATAGAGAGTCTTTTCCACCGCTCACAGCCACTATAATGTGCTCGTCTTTCCCCAGCATCCTGTACTTCCTTATGGTCTTCTTGACCTTCCTCTCGAAGTACTCGATGAAGTGGGTTCTACAGTAAGCGGTGTTATTCACCTTGCTCACGTATACAGCGGGCTTATCGCAGAAGCTGCACTTAACCAAATACTAGGCCCCTTAAAGCTGGAATGGGTTAAATGGTTAAAAACGGTTTTAGGGCCTCACAACCCTGCCCACGAGGTATGCCACTAAACCGTATACTAGCCCGCTCACGAACGCCCCTAGTATAATCCAGACCATTAAGTCCCACGGGTATATATCCCCGAATAGGACTGCGTCCAAGGCCACGCCTGGGAAGGCGGCTAACCCGCCCGCGAGCGCTGTGACCACTGGGCCGTAACTCCTGTAGAGTCCTGCAGCGTAGGCTATTTCGCTTGCCAGCCCCTGTGCGAAACCGTAGATCAGGTTGGTGAACCCCCCTGCTGTGGGTATCAGGCTTTCTATAAGCCCTGCAACAGTCTCGCCTAGGAGGGCGGACATAGGCTTCCTCACGAGCACGGCAGCCAATGGCGCAGCCATAAACCATAGACCGTAAGTCGCAAGCCTAGCCCCCACAGGGCCTGCGATAGCTTTGACGATATAGTAGACTGTCCACCACGGCACGAACACTACACCTAAGACCACGCCTACTAAGCCTATCACCGTGTAGTCTACACTCGTGTACCTAACCCTCCTAGCTCCAAGGTATAACAGGAGAGCCACCACCACGATTATTATCGCGGATACTGCTTCAATAATCATGGATTCCACCTGTGTTACTTCTATCTAAACAAGGTTATTAAGTTTACAATTACAATGTTATAATAGAACTCTAGGGACTTGAAAGGGTTTAACCGATAATCCAAAAAGAGCCCTACCTATTTCACGGGCACTATCGCGATGATCCCAAAACATAGTCGAAAACTATCGGGCTCCTTCGGCGGAGAAATCCTGGAGATAACCATTCCTATAAAAGAGTTTAAACTCGTGTTTAACCCTCCTCAACCTGAAACCCTTCAGCTCAACTGCCACTCCAGCCCAGAAAGCCCTCTCATACCCTACTCTCAGAAGAGGTGTGAGCATGCTTGCCAGATCCATTGGTGTTAAGGGTATCTTCCTCCTACCTCTTTGAACCCTCATATCCTGGATCTCCTTGAAATCTCTTGCTAGCAGGGGCATCAGCCTGAAAGCGTAGGCTACTGAAAAACTAACCCCTTTTGGAAGCCCGAGTTCTCTCTCAAGCCCTCTAGCGACCTCGAATGGACTGTAGCTTGATATAAACCAGGAGCCGGCACCCGCTATCAGCAGGAGTTTAAGCGAAACCTTGAAGAAGGCTATTAAAGCGCCCCATCTAACTGGTAGCCCGAACACGAGGAAAAGGGTTTCCCCTTTATTAGAGAACATCAACGCGTTCACTAAAACGCCTACAAGGGATATTAAAAGTAGGAGGTATACCCATTTAATCTTCTTAATGTTTTTGATTGTGAGGGCGAGCGGTAAGATGGAGAGGAAGGCGAGAGCAAGCGGGTCATCTAGTATGAAGGCTAGTGAAGTGAGTGTCAGTGTGATGATGAAGGCGACGGACACGGAGAGCTTACTCAAACCTCACACCCGCAACCCTGTACATCTCTATCGCGAGATCAACGGGGTCTCTCTCCACTAGCCTGCCGCCCTCCACTGAGTAAGCCCTGTCTGCAAGGTCCATCAGCAACCTAGGGTCGTGCGTTGAAACCAGTATCCCAGCACCCCTCGAAGCCAGTAAACCCACAATCCTCTCGAGCTCCCTGAGCATGTTGTCGTCGAGGCCTGTGCTAGGCTCATCCATTAAAATAAGCTTCCTGGAGTACCCGTATGCTATCAGGTTGGCTAGCCACCTCCTCTGCCCGTGGCTCAGGGTAAACGGGTTCGCCCTCCTAGCCTCCTCAAACCAGGGGAACAAGCTGGCGAGCTCGCTGAACCCCACACTCCTAGCCGCATCCCTAAGCTCCCTCTCCACGGTGGTTGATATAAACGTGAAATCAGGGTGTTGGGGCAGGTAGAAGCAGCTTGCCTTCTCAATCCTCCCCTGTCCCACGGGTTTTATGAAGCCTGCTACAGTCTTCAGTAGCGTAGTCTTACCTGAACCATTCGGTCCTACAACAGCCACTACCTCGCCTTCACCCACGTGTAGTTCGTCGACTGTTAAAATTGGTTCCCCATAGCCAGCAACCAAGTTTTCAACCCTTAGAACAATTCCTCCCACACTCCTCCGCTTCTTCTCGCCGGCCCTGAGATGACTTGAATCCGTATCTAAGTCGATCCTTCCAACCCTCCCGTTTTCAAGCGTGAAGATCTTGTCGGCTACGCTCTTAAAGTAGAACGGTTTGTGCTCCACTACAAGTATCGTTGAACCACTCTTCTTCATAGAAGAGACTAATTCTACGACAGTTCTAGTCGACCAGGGGTCGAGTGAGGCTGTCGGCTCGTCGAGGATCACCAGGCTTGGACGGTGAATGATCGCCGAGGCTATAGTAAGCTTCCTCTTCTCCCCTAGGGAGAGATCATCAACATGCTGGGAGGCCTTGCTAGCTAACCCGAAGCGATTTAGGAGGCTAATACTCCTCCCAACAGCATTTCTTGTGCTGTAGCCGAGGTTCTCCAGAGTGAACACCAGCTCGCCTATGGGGGTTGGCATCGCGATCTGCTTATCAGGGTCTTGGAGTACGACGCCTACCTCGGCGGGGAGCTTGCTGAACCCTTCCAGGCTCAAAGGATTTAAACCGTCGAGCTCGACCACGCCTGAGACTACACCGTTCATCAGGAACTTCAACACGCCAGTTACGGCCAAAATGATCGTCGTCTTCCCCGAGCCTGAGGCACCGGTCAGAAGGGCTACTTCCCCGTCTCCAACCTCCAGGCTAGCCTCCTCTATAACCTCCCTCCCCGGCCCATCGCTATATCTTGCTCTCAACCCCCTTACTCTAAGCATTTCACATACTCTCCTGAAAACCAAGTTATTGATATTTCAACAACCCGGTTTATATTCTACTAATCGCTCAAATATCCCTCGAGAAACCACGACTATCGCGTTTTCATCGGTAATAGGGCCCGGGTGACTCTGGCTAGGAGATTAAAGGGCACTAAGGACAACCACCAAATAATTTGAATGTTACTCGGCATATTTAGAATGTATTATTCTGTCCCGGGGGCTCGCCCCCGGTATGAGTCGCATCACAAAATATTGTCTGATGTATCCCAGAACCCGGATATAGTGTTGTCACTAAAATCCCCCCAACCCCCGAAACTCTGGGGTTGCAGAGTGAATATTCAGCATTCCAGCCAATCCTCGCCCAAATAATTCATACTTTGTTGAGGGCCTCATCTGAGCAAAAATCTAGTCCGACGAAGCCCTTATTCCTTTAGCCCACGGTTTAAGCTCACTACTTTAAAACCTTGGAGATAGTAGGGAGAATTCGCCTGCTTCTGGTTTGTAGACTATATACGTTGAGCCCTCCGGCGCCCTTTTGTAGTAGCCGAAGAGCGTTGGGAAAGCGAGGTTGGTCTCGCTTGAGACTTTCTCGGGGCTGACTCTCTTTACTTCCTCATAGGCTTTCTCACGATATTTACCCACGACTTCTGAGACGTTTACTTTGGCCATCGCAATAGACTCGAGTAGTTTTACGAGGGTTATAACGGCGT
>WYEE01000005.1 GCA_009904025.1 Thermogladius sp.
GATTTCACGGGGTCGGCTCATGTGGTTTTGAAAAAGGAAGAGGCTTTAAGCCTGTTGAATAAGGTTTCAGAGTCTATAGGAGATTCAAGGAATCTCTCGGAGTCGTTGAGGATTATAAGAAACTTCGACGAATATTACAGGCTGAGTAGGAAAAAATTTGAGGAGTATTTGTTCCCTCCGAAAGATCCAGCTGAGTCGCTTAGGGGACTCGTCGTAATCCAGAAAATAAGGTTAATGAAAAACAAGGAGGATCTTGTCGAGCTAGTTTTCGACAGGAGAGTAGAAACCAATTTGTTAGTAGAGGCTTTAAAGAAAATAGGCTTCGATGAGATAATCGTGGAGAAACAAAGCTTCTAGGATTTCCCGCCCTTCCTCCTGCTTCTCGACTTACTCTTCGTCTTCTTCCCCTTCCTCGATTTCTTAGCCGTGGTAGCCTTCTTTCTCCTACCAGGCTTCTTCTTAACCTGTTTTACAACCGGTATACTCGGGGTCGCCTTTAACACGTCTAGACTCTCCTCCCCGGCTATCACCTTCTCCCATTTACGGGTTAGATCAACTAATTGCTCCAACAGAGCTATCTTACTTGGTGTAACCTCAACCTCCTCTCCCTCCTCTTCAACTGTTTCCTCGGCTGGAGACTCCTCTTCCTCTACGGGTTCCTCGCCTTCTTCTTCAAGTCTCATGAGGCAACACCTTGGCGATTAGGTTTATATGTCTTAGAGGCAAGAAATATGTTTTCGCTCCCAAGCAAGCTCACCATGTAGTAGCCTGGTCGAAGTTTAGAGAGCGTCTTCTCGATCAACCTATGCTTCTCGGAGGGGCCGCCGGGCGATAGAAGCCTTGCAACATAGCTTATACTCCTAGGCTCCCCCAACCCGAATACGACTCTGACCCCGGAGTTCACGATTATTGATTCAGGTAGCGTAAACGGGTTTTGAACCACCGATATGATGCTGAACCCAAATTTCCTGCTCTCCATGTACAACCTTGATAAAGCCTCTTCAAGAACTCTGCTTCTCGTTAACGAAGCCGCCTCCTCGACAACTATAACCAGGCGTCTATTAAGCCCCCGCTTATGCATCTCTCCTAAGGCCTGTTGGAGAATTAAATCAACGTAAATCAACCTAGCGTAATCGTCGGGGGCGCTAGATAAGTCGACTATAACGTTCCCCTCAAGAAGGCTAGGCACCCCTCCCGCTTCCACCCCATGGGATAGAGTCTCTTCAAGAGTTCTCACGTAGGGCAGTAGTGAAGCGTATACTACTTTACTCGACGATTCCTCAACGCATGTTTCGACAAGATCCCTCAAGGTAGGAGGCTGTCTACTCCACGTGCTTCTATCCTCCTCTAGAATACCTTTCCTCCTATACGTCTCTACGATCAAATCTTCGAGGGCTCGGCGTTGGATTGGACCCAGGTTGAAAAAACCAGCCACGATATCGGAGAGCCTGCGAGCCCTCTCTCTAGGTGATCTCGAGCCGAGGTGAAGGATGTTCAAGCCTAGATCCCACGGGTTTATTAGAGTAACATTGCCTACTAGACCAGCTAACTCGATGTACTCGCCGTGCGGGTCGAAAATCATGATGTTAAAGCCTTCTCTCAACGCAAGCTCTTTCACCAGGTTTTTCACGAAAGTACTCTTCCCCATGCCTGAAGACCCTATTACAATAACATGCGTGTTAGCCAGCTTCTCAGGGTTAACTGAGAGTTGAACGCCTAAACGGCCCCAATACCAGTCATCCCCCATTGCACCGAGCCCGGGGAGTTTAACAGGGTCTAACCTTTTACCTTTACGCGCCACGCCTATTCCAAAACCCAGGTCTAAACCGCCTTCACCAAGCAAATCCACTACGTCTGAGAGGCGGTAGCCTACTTCAACGGAGAAATACCATAAAAACTCGCTCGCTAGCACTGTTACGGCCAAAAGGCCTGTGGCTGAAGCAACTGCAAAACCGATGCACCCGGTTATAGCGTCCTTCAGCCCGATGGAAGAGTCTGCACAGCTACTGGTGATATACACTGAAAGAGAGCTGAAGAGAATGTTTATGGGGAGGAGCTGTAAAACAAGGATGTTGAAGCCGGAGATCTTGCCGAGTAGGAAGCTTGGTGTGATAGATGCTGATAAAGTGTAGAAATATATTGCCAGGAATGCTGGGAAAAACCTTGACCCTAGGATTCTCCGTCTCCCTAAAACAGCTATTGAGTGGGGAAAATATTTCAGTACATCCCCGCGTATCATTTTAACGTATATGAAGTAGAAGCCGACTACTAGGATAGATAGAAAATATGTGAAGCCGTCTAGTGTAAAAACCCCTCCTCTACTTCCAACTATAAATGTGCTTACAATGTAGAACCAGGCTCCATTTAGAGCAGCAATTATAAGGGAGTCGTAGGCGACAGCAGTTATGAGGCTATAGGCTAAAACCGTAGATGCCGCTAAAACTGGGTCAAGTATTCCGCTAGCAAACAAGGAGAATTCTCCCAGTGTAGCCGCGAGACGGGATCTTATGGTGGCATATATCGATAGAAGTAGCAGTTCCGCTAAAACTAGTAGTAGCGGTCTAAGAGTCTTGAAGAGCCCCATGTATACTAAGACTACCTCTCGAAGAGCTTTTCCAAGTTTTCCTCGTAAGGCGGGTAGACAACGCCCTTCTCCGTTATGATCGCTGTAACAAGGTCTGGATCGGTTATGTCGAAAGCATAGTTCAATGCGTTTACATTCTCAAGTGTTATTAGCCTGCCCATCACTGTCTTCACCTCCATGGGGTTTCTCTCCTCAATTACCACATTACTGATACTCGAGTTCAAGTCAATAGTACTCGTAGGGGCGGCCACGTAGAACGGTATGTTGTTCCTCTTCGCCGCCAACGCTATCATGTAGGTGCCTATCTTGTTGACTACAAAGCCCTCCCTCGTAATCCTGTCAGCACCAACGACCACTAGGTCTACCAACCCCCGCCTAATCACGTAGCCGGCCATATTATCCGTAATCAATGTTACCGGTATACCCTCTTTCATCAACTCCCACACAGTCAACCTTGCCCCCTGAAGGAGGGGCCTGGTTTCCGTCGCTATCACTCTGATCTTCTTACCCTTATACCATGCGACACGGATCACGGCCTCCGCCGTCCCGAACGCTGATGTAGCTAGAGCACCCGCGTTGCAATGAGTGAGGATCGTCGACCCTTCTCGAATGAGCTCTGACCCGTACTCCCCTATTTTTATGTTGGCTTCAATATCTTCATTAAGTATTCTAAGAGCCTCGTCTACGAGAGCGTCCGCGAGCTCCTGGGGGTTTAGGCCCGATGTTGAAGCAATCTTCCTTCCCATCCTCTCAAGGGCCCAGAACAGATTGTAGGCTGTGGGTCTAGTCCTCCACAAGAGGTTTATCGCCTCGTGAAGCTTCTCCTGGATGTTAGCGGCGTTTTCCCCCGCCAGCTTACTAGCGTAGGCTGCCACAGCGAGGGCTGCGATAACGCCTATAGCTGGTGCCCCCCTGACTTCCATTTCTATGATCGCTTTGGCTATGCGAACCGGGTCATTGCTGCAGACCACTTCCTCCTCGAAGGGTAGCTTGAGAGTGTTAACCCAGCACACCTTCCTACTTGTGTCATCCCACCAAACAGCCTTAACCGTGAGAGGGTAGTTATAGCTATACATTAAAACACCTTGTAGATATGAGATAGTTGAAAGCTGGTATTTAAGGTAAGCTTGATGAACGTTCTTGTAAAAGTGGATAGAGGCTCGTGCACAGGCTTGGTTGAAGAGGGGGATGTGAGAGAGTTCGAGGAAAAATGGTTTGGCGAGAAAAGCGATAACAAGCTGTTCTTAAACATCATAGAGATCTCCTACCTGCTTCTAACAGGGAGGATCATAGTTGAAACGGACGGTAAAATTATCTCCACGCTCGAGGACTTCATGAAATCGTCGCTCGAATGTTTTAAGGAATACTCGTGGTCCAACCTAGTAGTCTACAAGGATCTAAGAGATAGAGGTAGGAAAGTGAGGGTTCTCGGGAGGAACATGTTTATGATGAAAGATAAACATGGTGATATAAGACTCGTACTAGTCCTAGAGGAGAAGAGCCCGCTTGGAGTTAGAGATATCATCGAATTCGCCGAGAAGTCTATGAGAAACAGCATAACCCCTATAGTAGCTGTTGTAAGCCTTCAAGGCGAGATAACATACTACGAGCTAGCCAGGATCGAGCCTTCGTAACCCTTTCACCAGGGAAGGACAGGCAGGCTGTTTCGGTTTTCATAATTGTTTGTAACACTTTTT
>WYEE01000009.1 GCA_009904025.1 Thermogladius sp.
TACAAGGGCCTCCTTAAGGGTGGCGATACATGACTAGGAGGGTAGCTGTTCTAGGAGCCACTGGGTTAGTTGGCCAAAGATACGTGTCCCTACTAGCTAGACACCCATGGTTCGAGATCGTTTTGGTCACCGGGTCTGAGAGAGGTTATGGGAAAAAATACGGGGAGGTAGTTAGATGGGTACTAGAAGAACCCATGCCGAGCAATCTCGGAGACATGGTGGTCGAGAAACTTGAAGCCGGGAGAATATCCAAGGAGCAAGTAGACATAGTGTTCTCAGCTCTACCACCCGAGGTAGCAGTAGATGTAGAGGTAGAGCTGGCTAAGAAGGGTATAATGGTTGTCTCAAACGCTTCACCTATGAGAATGGAGCCCGACATACCTTTATTGAACCCTGAGGTTAACGCCGACCACGTTGAAGTATTAGAGTTGCAGAGGAGAATTAGGAACTGGAGTGGGGGGATAGTCAAAGTACCTAACTGCACTACATCTATTCTAACTCTCTCACTTAAACCCCTTGTAGACGAGTTCGGTGTTAGAAGAGTAATTGTTTCATCCATGCAAGCGATTTCAGGCGCTGGTCTAACCGGTTTACCAGCAATGGTCATAGCAGACAACCTAGTACCCTACATAGAGGGGGAGGAGGAGAAAGTCCAAAGCGAGTCTATTAAAATACTCGGCGAAGTAGGTGAGAACGGCATCGCGTTGAACAAGGATATCAAGGTTTCCGCGAGTTGTCACAGAGTAAACGTGCTAGAAGGACACACACTATCTGTCTTCCTGGAGCTACGTAAGAGTGCTAGTGTAAGCGAATTAATTGAAGCCATGAAGGAGTTTAAATCAAACAAAATCAAGAATTTAAAGCTTCCAACAGCGCCTTCAAACCCGGTTATCGTGAGGAAGGAAAACGATAGACCTCAGCCAAGACTTGACAGATTCGAGGGTAATGGGATGAGCGTGGTTGTCGGTAGAATAAGGTATGATGAGGAGGTTGGATTGGTAAAATACATAGCTCTAGGCCACAACACTATTAGGGGGGCTGCTGGAAACGGTGTTCTCATAGCTGAATTACTAGTGGCGAAGGGTTTAGCGTAGACATGTATAAACCTACTTGAGGGCTTGATCAAGGTCCTCTTTCAAATCCTCGGGATCCTCCAATCCAACAGACAACCTTACAAGGTTCTCCGTTATCCCAAGCTTTAACCTCGCTTCCTCGGGGATGAACATGCTGCCAGCTTTAGCTGGTAGTACAGCTAGGCTCTCAGTCCCCCCTAGACTGGGCGCCCTCTTAATTACTTTAAGTTTCTTGAGGAATCCGACTGCTCTACTATACCCGCCTTTAACTTTGAAGGCTACTACCCCACCGTATAGCTTCCTCTCAAACAGCTTATCTGCGACAGAGTGATATGGGCTACTCGTTAAACCAGGGTAGTATACTTCTTCTACCCCATGGTGCTCTGAGAGGAATTCAGCTATCTCAAGCGCTGTTTTCGACTGCTTCTCGAAGCGTACTTCAAGCGTTTTCAACCCTCTCAAGATTAAGTATGCTTCAAACGCTTGGATAATGCCGCCAGTTATTCTCCTCCAGTCCCAGAGATCAATTATGTTTAGTGTCTTCGAGATCAACGCCCCTCCAACCACATCGTTATGCCCTGCTATGTACTTGGTTAGACTATGCACCACTATGTTAGCACAGTGCTTCAATGGTTTCAAGAGAATAGGGGTTGTAAACGTGTTGTCGACTACTATCAAGGTTTTGCCGCCGATCTCCCCGCATACTTCAAGCAAGTCGATCACTTTAAGTGTTGGGTTAGTCATTACCTCGAGGAAAATCATTGAGGTGTTCTCATTGTATGATTCAACAATGCTTCTAGCACTAGGCCAAACTTTGATTAGTTTAAAGTTCATTTTCTCGGAGAGCTTCTCGAGTAGTAGGAGTGTCGAACTATATACCTCATAGGGGACTATAACCCTGGATCCAGGTTTAATGAAGTGGAGGAAGAGCGCTAACTCAGCAGCCATACCACTATTAAAAACCAGTGCATCCCCACCCATCTCTATTTTCGAGAGAACCCTCTCCAACGCTCTAACCGTCGGATTCTCTTCTCTCCCATACCTCACGTATGTTCCGCGATCAGTGTAGACAGCTAATCCTTCCCCGATATCAATGTACTCATACACCGCGCTTACATATATGGGTGGAATATGAGACCCGAAATGATCTCTGAATTCATGGCCTGAAACGATCTCAGTCCCGAACTTCACATCCAGCACCTCTTCACGTCTAGTTAAACCATTAAGAGCTGAACCCTATTAAACCACCACCAGGATTCCAGCATATCTTTGAACGTTGACACATAAATTAGCGAATCATTTGACTCAGAGGAGTAGACAATACGTAAACCTAAAGGTAAAAAACTCTCAATTAACACCAATAATTATATCCCAGATAGATCTTAGAACGGCACACCTGCCACCAGGATGATGTTAGAGTAAGGCGTGTACTCTCCGGTTCTCACCACGAACTTCACGCTTGGAAGATAACTCTTGAATTTTTCGTGGGGAACGTATTCTATCTCCATGTTCAGGCCTCTTCTCCTACTATAGGCATCTATGATGTTCAACAAGGCCTCGTGAACCCTCTTATTGTAAGTTTTTATCTCCTCCGCCAACACGGCTTTCTCGACCACCAGGTTTCTCAAAAGAAGCTCGACTATTTCCAGGAACTGCGGTTTCCCCCTTGTATAGCCTAGGTCTATTCTCTTCACGCCCACCGGTATTGGGAGTCCTGCGTCGCTTATCGCGAACATATCTTTGTGGCCTAGGCTCGCCAAGCTGAACAAGAGGTCTGGGTGAATAATCTCGTGGTCTAACATACATCCCACATGATAAAACTTCTTTACGTCTTGATAACGTATATATTTAACCTCATACCCTTTAACTATTAAGGTCAGGGATGGACTACTATGATAACTGTTCTCGGGAGCATCCATGTAGATTTCGTGATTACTCTTGATAGTTTTCCCCACCCTGGGGAGACTGTTATAGGGAGGAGTTTCAAGATCTTTATGGGAGGTAAGGGGGCTAATCAAGCTGTTGGTTGCGGGAGGCTTGGAGTAAAAGTGCATATGGTTGGGAAAGTAGGGAAAACTTTCAGGGAGGAGATTATGAGGAACTTTGAAAAGAACAATGTAGACGCTTCTTTCGTCTTTTTCGACAATGAAGTGGAGACAGGCACCGCGCTCATATACGTCAACGAGAGGTCGGGGGAAAATATGATTGCGGTTTTCCCCGGGGCCGATTACAAGCTGAGGAGTGAGGAGGTGAGCATGGCTCTAGACAGTATTGGTCCCTCGAAAGTGTTTTTGACGCAACTTGAAATCCCTATAGACATAGTAGAGGCATCTATTAAGAAAGCTCATGGTCTCTACGACTACGTTATACTGAACCCAGCCCCCTACAGAAGATTCAGCGAGGAAATATTGAAATATGTGACGCTTATCACGCCAAATAAAATTGAGGCGAGTCTACTAACAGGTATTGAAATAAGGAGCATTGGCGATGCTGTTAAAGCTGGGAAGGAACTTATTAGGAAAGGCGTTGAATACGCTGTGATAACCCTGGGCGGCGACGGCGCACTGCTTGTCGAGAGAGACTCGGCGCTCCACTTCAAGGTTTTCCCGGTGAAAGTCGTCGACTCCACGGGGGCCGGCGACGCTTTCAACGCAGGATTAGCCTACGCTATATCCCGAGGGGAACCCCTACCGGAGGCAGTTAAATTAGCAAACGCGGTGGCGGCCCTCAAGGTGACAAAAATGGGTGCCCAGGAGGGTCTTCCCTGGAGGAGTGAGCTTGAGGCGTTCACTAGCTCCCCCATGTTTCAGTCGTATACCCCCATCGAGTTGAGGTGAAATCTATGGATGAGAGGGAGGCGCTTAGAACAGTAGACTTGACAAAGAGGTTCGGGGGGATAACAGCGCTCAAGAAGGTAAGCTTCGATGTAAAATACGGTGAGGTCCACGCCATAGTAGGACAGAACGGGGCGGGGAAATCCACGCTTGTGAAGATTATAAATGGTATTCATACCCCCGACGATGGCTCGATCTTCATTGATGGAAAACCTGTCAAGATCAAAAGCCCCCGTGATGCGAAGATACTGGGTATAACTTTAATCCACCAGGAGAGGATGCTCTTCCCCAACTTGACGGTTGC
>WYEE01000008.1 GCA_009904025.1 Thermogladius sp.
GCCTTCAGAAAGCTGAGAGAGCTCAAAGTTAAAATTGTGGGTAAATACATCTAGGAACTAGAGCCTATGTATATGCCGATAACTTGATAGATCTAATGCTTCCCTCCCCGCCTAAGACTTAAACTGCCCCAGCTAGTAGGTTGGGTTGATCTATTTCCATGAATTCATTCCCCAGCACGCCCTTCGAGAACGCTTGGAGCACTGTAACACTTGAGTACCCGAGCTTCAGCCTCACTGGTCCCCTCGCGACCTAGATTCGACCAGGATTTAAACGTGGGGTTGGAGGTACAGCCGCCTATTTGATCAAAACGCTTGCTATACTCATGGACTTCACGGGTGTCGAACACGATTTTCTAACGCATATAACCTCGGCTAGTATGCTTACAGCGATCTCCTCCGGTGTGTCGCTACCTATGTCCAAGCCAGCCGGCATGTGCAACCTGTCTTTGTAGTCTGATAGATTGAAGTTCTCCTCTTGAAGTCTCTTCAGCATCCAGGCACACCTGTTACGGCTACATAAAGCCCAGATGTGCCCTGGGAACTTCAACTCGATAAGCTTCCTGAGAACCCTGTAGTCGGTCTCAACCTCACCGTAGGCTATTACAAACACGTCGCTTTTCACGTACTGGAGTTTGCCGACCTCCTCCTCTAGGTTTCCAACCATAACCTTCTCCGCGTAGGGGTATCTCTGCGGGTTCGCCAGCTCCTGTTTATCATCGATCACTATGACCCTGAAGCCGATTATGTTAGCTATATCGGCTATAGGCTTCCCGACATTACCCCCACCAGCCAAAATCAGGCGTGGTGATGGCTCAATAACGTTTATGAAAGCCTCTACGACACCCCCGCACAACTGGTTTGTTGGTATAGCGTCTTTCGGTATGTTGTCCCTCCTGAGAGCCAGCTTCAACAGCCTTGGCTTACCCTCCTTAAGAGCTTTCAAAGCCTCCGAATACAGAATGTTCTCTAAGCTTCCACCGCCTATTGTACCGTATTTCAAGCCATCCTCAGTCACGATCAGCTGAGCGCCTAAATCCCTTGGCCCACTACCCTCCTTTGAGACTATGGTGACTACCGCTACGCTCTTATTCCTCGACAGCTCCTCGACAATCTTATTGTAAAGGAATTCAGGCCTCAATCTTCTCCTCCTCTACAACTCTTATCCCCCGCATTGATAGAAGCCTTTTAATAATCCTTTGATCGCTTTCACTCAAATCCTTCGAGAGCTTGATGATGACATGAAACCCTCCTTGCCCTATGATAGGCGTCCCCTCGAAGAAATACGTAGGCTGGTAGTTACCCGAGATCAATATCGGGTTTATCTCGCCGAGGACGTCCTGTATATCCCAGTGGGAGTAGGCCTCCTGGATTATCAAACTCCTCTTACTTAATCTCGCGATCATTTTAACCACTCGCTAGTATTTAAAGGAAGACCTCCTATAAATCTTGGTACCCAGTAGAGGCTACCTATACAAGTGGTTTAAATGATGGCTTCAGCGGCATTCCTCGCGTCGATTTCATTAATGGTCGTGATGATACTTGCAGGGTTCAAACCCCACGTTGTTGTACTCGCATCCCTCCTCTTATTCTCGGCAATGGTTTTCGGGCTGAGTTCACCACTAGTATTCTATGAAGCGCTTAACTCGAGTTTCATAACCACGCTGGGATCGCTTGCCGCAGCCATGTACCTTGCCGAGCTTTTCCGGGAGAACATTCATTCAAGGGAGGCTGTTGAGTCACTTGAGTCAGTCGACCCCAGGCTAGCGGGCGCGTCAATACCTGCTCTCGTAGGCCTACTACCAATGCCCGGGGGAGCTTACGTCTCCGCCACTCTAGTAGACAGTGTCTACAGGAAGACTAATATGAAGCCGGAGGAGAAGACTTTCCTGAATTTCTGGTTTAGACACATATGGATTACCGTCTGGCCCCTATACCAGGGCGTGTTAATAGCATCCTATATCACAGGGATGGATGTCAGAGATATAGCCTGGATGAATATACCAATCATGCTAGCGAGCTTTCTAGCAGGCCTACCTTTCCTGTTTTCCTTCATAGCTGGTAGACATGAGAACAAGCGTAGGAGTCTACCCAAACTAGTTCACTTATGGCCCTTCGGCTTAATCGCCCTATTAAACCTCGGGTTGAACCTCAACGTCTTCGTCTCGGTTATAGCCACCATAGCAGTCTACTCAATTGTATACAAGCCCAGCCTCCGCTCACATTTGAACGCATTAAAATATAGCTTAAACCCCTCGATACTCACTCTGATAGCAGTCAGTCTTATCTACGGCCACGTGATCTCGGTAAGCGGGTTAGCGAGCCAGCTCGGCACTTTCCTAAGACCTGTCGAAGCATCTCTCTTCGCTGTGACAACCCTCGTAGTTGTTGCCACGGGGTTTGAATTCACCTTCAGCGCCATCGCCTTCCCTGTCTTCAAACCCTTCTTAAACCCGAGTAACATGTTCTATGGTTTCCTAGGCGGTTTCACAGGTAGCATGCTGAGCCCCGTCCACGCGTGCCTGGTGCTCTCAGCCGACTACTTCAAAGCCGATTTGAAAAAAGTCTACAAGTACCTAGCCCCCGCTACAATAACCACGATCGCAACAAGCCTCATCTTGAGAAGACTGGTGTAGACAGTGGTTATACCGTGAAAATAACGCAATCGTTCCCGTCTAAAACGTTAAAGAACGCGGGCTGTTCACATTAGACGAGCAGGCTTTGTCGAGAGGGTGCTTTTATGAGAATCCCAACCCCATAGGAAGCGCGGAAGTAAGAGCGGGCTATTATTAAACGTCTACTCTCAGGCTGATGCTAGCGCCTCAACCCTCTTCCTAGCCAGGTTTGTTTGGAGAGGTATTGCATCGTTGTAGAGGGTTGAGCCGGCTAGTCTAAGCCAAATCCAATAATTACTCTTCTTTTTGAACCTCCTATACCTTGCCGTGTCTAGTACACCAAGTAACAAATCCTTTTCGAACTGTTTAAAAGGAAACGGGTAGAGATAAATTAGCCCTCAAATCTATCTAGGTTAGAGGGGGTTTAAGTGAGCAGTGTTCAACAGCTTTTAGAGAAAGCAGGGTTGTTTGTCAAAGAGCTCTCGAAGCCTTTCGTGGGCCGAGAAGAGGAGGCTTTAGTCCTCGGGCTGGCAATACTTACAGGCGAGCACGCCATACTCATAGGAGAGCCGGGCACCGCGAAGTCCGCGCTGGCACGGAGGGCTGCGGAGCTGGTTAACGCAAGGTTCTTCAAGTACCTGCTAACCAGATTCACAGAGCCCGACGAGCTGTTTGGCCCGATAGACATCAATGCTCTAAAGCAAGGGAAGTATGTTAGGATAACCAGCAACAAGCTCCCGGAAGCCGAGATCGCTTTCATAGACGAGATATTCAACGCTAACTCGGCTATACTCAACACACTCCTAACACTCATGAACGAGAGAATACTATACGACGGCTACAGCGAGATTAAAGTCCCGTTATGGGCCCTCATATCCGCTTCAAACAGTGTCCCAGACGAGCCAGAACTTCAAGCTCTTTACGACAGGTTCCTATTCAGGCATTTTGTTAAACCTGTTGAAGAAGACAAGTGGAGTAGCCTCCTAGACGCCGCCTGGGAGATAGAAGTAAGAGGGTATGGTGCGGCGAAGCCGCTTCTCACAATGGATGAGATAAAGGAGTTAAACAGGTTTGTTCTCTCGGTTGACGTTAAGAGCGTTAAAGACAAGGTCCTGAAGCTCTTCGCTATCTTTGAGGATCAAGGCATTCATCTAACAGATAGGAGGAAAGGGAAAAGCTTGAAGGCGCTTGCCGCAATGGCTGTCCTCAATGGTAGGATGAGGGTTGTTGAAGAGGACTTAATGGCTTTAAAGTACGTTGTAGCCAGGGATAGAGAAGAGTACGATAAAATCTACGGTATTCTCCTAGAGGAGGTGAAAGCAAGCGAGAAATTCCTGAAGGAGCTATCCGAGATAGAGAACAATGTTAGAGAGGTCTTCAGGTACATCAGCAAGCTCTCAGACCTCGACCCGAGACTCGTAGACTACTTGAGGAGCTTTGAGTCCGTGAAAGAGCGCGTGAAGAGGCTTTCCGAGGAGACCGGAGATCAGCAGGTTAGGGAGAAAGCTGTGAGAGTCCTCGAGGAGGTTGAC
>WYEE01000013.1 GCA_009904025.1 Thermogladius sp.
TTCTGAAGGACATGGTCGAGAAGATTGCTGCTACTGGTGCTAATGTTGTTATAACGCAGAAGGGTATTGACGAGGTTGCCCAGCACTTCCTGGCGAAGAAGGGTATTCTAGCGGTGAGGAGGGTGAAGAGGAGCGACCTAGAGAAGCTTGAGAGGGCGACGGGAGGTAAGATTGTAAGCAGTGTCAGGGATCTGAAGCCAGAGGACCTAGGCTACGCCGCTGTAGTCGAGGAAAGGAGAGTCGGCAACGACAAGATGGTGTTCGTGGAGGGATGCAAGAACCCGAGGGCTGTCACGATACTGGTGAGAGGGGCAAGTGACATGGTTCTAGATGAGATTGAGAGAAGCCTGAAAGATGCTTTAAACGTCCTAAGAAATGTCTTGAGGGTACCAAAGATAGTGCCGGGTGGAGGGGCAATCGAGTTGGAGGTGGCTATGAAGCTAAGGGACTACGCTGCTAAGATCGGTGGTAAAGAACAACTGGCGATAGAGGCCTTTGCCTCAGCACTCGAGGAGATACCCTTAATACTGGCTGAGACAGCTGGCTTAGACCCATTAGAGACGCTAATGAAGCTCAGGCAATTCCACAGCGATGGCAAAATCAACGCCGGGATCGACGTTATAAACGGCACGGTAAAAGAGGACATGGTGTCGATCAACGTTGTGGAGCCGCTCCTGGTGAAGAGCTCGATGATCAAGACGGCGGCTGAGGCTGCTGCGGCAGTGCTTAAGATAGACGATATAATTGCTGCAAGCCCGTTGAAGAAAGAGGAGAAGGAGAAGAAGGAGAAGGAGAAAGAGGAAGGAAAAGAGGAAACATCTTTCGGTAAATCGAGCTTCTAAGGAAATATTTTTTAACCGAAACCACAAATCCCACTCTCCATGCTATTATTTAGCGGGGTTCCGGTGTTTCTGGATGGTGGCTTCGGAGATCGGGAAGTTATACTATGGTAGATTGACGAGATTTGAAATGGCGAGGATTGTGGGTGCTAGAGCCCTGCAACTAGCGTATGGAGCGCCACCGTTAATAGATGTATCTTCCTTCCCCGTGAAAGATCCTGTCGCTATAGCGATAGCTGAGTTAATAAGAGGATTGTTGCCAATGTCTATAAAGAGGAGAGGCATTGATGGAAGCGTCGAGCTCGTCTCAGTCAACAAGCTTCTTACAGACGATAATAAGCGATATCTTGAATCAATTCTCAACAGCTGGGGTCAGGGTAGAAGGCTATAACGTATACACATCCGGTGACCTAGGCGAAGTCGCCGACATAGTGTTATCTGAGCCTCTGAGCGAAGATTTCTTCGATAAACTATACGCGGATTTAATGGATAAAAACTGCATGGTTGTCCAGCTTAGATCCGAGAAGCCTGTTTTAAGAATCATCCCTGTTAGAAAAGGGAAGTCTAAGTGGAAGCTACCGTTGCTTCTAGCAACGTTTGCAACCGTCTTTGCTACAGGCTACGGTTTATCAGCATCGTTTTACACTAGCATGCCTGAGGTTATTGTTTGGGGCTTAGCGTACACGGCAATTTTCATATCAGCACTAGCAGTCCACGAGTTCGGGCATGTTCTCGCGAGCAGGAGAAGTAGGGTTTTAATCGAGGGGCCTTTCTTTATACCGGCCCCACCGATACAGTTAGGATTCATAGGTACCTTCGGCGCTGTCATCAATATGAAGACTATCCCCCCAGACAAGAAGAGCCTTTCGAGGATTGGGATTTCAGGCCCGTTGTTCGGGTTCCTAGCTGGTTTAGCTATAGCTCCAGTAGGCATACTTTTGTCTCAGCCGGTTACTATTCAACAAGCGCAGGAGATGGTGGAGGCCGGGCAGGCAACGCCTCTCATGGGTATCCCTCTAGTGTTCCAGGTACTTGAACAGTTAGTGGTGCCCCAGGGCTACACAATACTCTTGCACCCTCTAGCGTTCATAAGCTACATAGTATTCCTTGTGACATTCCTTAACCTAATTCCAATAGGCCAGCTGGACGGCGGGCATGTTGTAAGAAGCTACATGTCGCCGGCACTATATGATATGATTGGTTGGACAAGTATAGCGACTCTTCTACTATTAGGATTATTCTACAGTTTCTACCTTTGGATCGGGGTGATAGCGCTAGTATTCAAGTTGGTCTTCGGGAGATATCAGCATCCAGGCTCTGCAAATCAGTATAGCAGGTCGCACAGCCCCGTACACTTGGCCATGTACTTAGCCCTACTCGTCTTAACAGCACCTATCCCATAGAAGATACCCAACTCTAAACGGTTTCAAGGGCGGTAACAATAGCATGGTGGAGCATGTGCAGGGGCATGTTGATTTATGGTCTCTCAGAGGGAGAGTTGTCGTTATAGCCGAGAAGCCGAGGGCGGCGGGTAAAATAGCCGCAGCCATACTACCCAATTACCGTAGGACAATATTGCATGGAGTACCAGTCTATGTTCACAAAGGAAACGGGTTGGAGGTCATCGTGGCTAGCTCTGTCGGCCACATCTACAACTTAACCACGAATCAGACTGGATACCCGGTTTTCACATATGAGTGGGCTCCACTCTACGTCGTTGAGAAGAAGTCTTCTTACACGAAGAGGTATCATCTTGCTCTAAGCGAGGTATGCAAGGGCGTAGACTATTATGTCAACGCTTGCGACTACGATATAGAAGGCTCTGTCATAGGTTACCTCATAATAAAATTTCTCGGTGATCTACGCAGGGCTTTCAGAGCCAAATTCTCATCGCTAACCCCCGTAGAGTTGAGAGAGTCTTTTAGAAAGCTAACAGGATTGGACCAAGAGATGGTTGAGGCCGGCCTAGCCAGGCATGAATTAGACTGGTTGTGGGGTATAAACATAAGCAGGGCTCTAATGACAGCTGTCGGAGCGGTTACGGGTAGAAGAGTTGTATTGAGTGCTGGCAGAGTGCAAACACCCACACTAGCCCACGTCGCCGCGCAGTTGAGGGAGAGGAATCTGCATATCCCATATCCTCTGTTCACATTAAGTATTGTAATTGAGAAAAACAACGTTAGGGTGACTGCGACCAGGCTCAAGGGATCTGTTGACTCGAAGAACGAGGCTATGCGTATAGCCTCATATATCAGACAGAGAAAACAAGTCCACGTTGAAGAGTATAGTGAGGAGAAGTTATCGGTGCCACCGCCATACCCGTTCAACCTCGGCGACCTACAGGAGGAGGCTTATAGGATATACGGTTTCAGCCCATACAAGACACAGGAGGTTGCTGAGAGGCTCTACCTAGAAGCTTTGATAAGCTACCCTAGGACCAACAGCCAGAAGCTACCTCCCACCCTCAACTATAGGAATGTTCTAGCGCAAATCGCTGAAAACCCTGTCTACAGGAGCCTGGTAAACCAGTTGCTTTCTGAAACACGAGGATACCTGAAGCCGAGGGAGGGCCCTAAGGAGGATCCAGCGCATCCGGCAATATACCCGACCGGTGTTAAACCACCTGCCAATCTACCTTCAGAGATGCTTAAAATATACGATCTCATAGTCAGGAGATTCCTAGCAGTCTTTAGCAAACCGTTTGAGATAATTAAGCAAAAAGCGGTTTTTTCAACTGGTCTACCCGGGGAGCTATTCGCTAGTGAAGGGCAGTATCTGGTTAAAAAAGGCTGGTTAGCATATTACCCCTTCTACACTCCGGCTGAGAAAAGACTACCCTACTTTACGAAAGGCGAGGCTGTGGAATTAATCGATGTCGTCTTGAAGAAGACAACGGTTAAACCACCTCAAAGACCGAGCAAGATGAGCATTCTAAGATGGATGGAGTCTGTCGAAATTGGGACCGAGTCAACGAGAGCCCGTATCATAGAAACACTGTTTGAGAGAGGCTATTTGAAGAATAGTTCTAGAGGAGTGGATATAACGGATCTAGGTCTGGGTGTCATAGAAGTTATAGGGGAGTTCTTCCCAGAGTTGGCTAGAGTGGATTTAACCAGGATGTTTGAGAAGGATCTAGAGGACATCAAGCTGGGTAAAACCACGAGATCCCTTGTGGTTGAAAAGGCGAAGCAAACACTTCTCAACCTACTTAAGAGTTTCGAAGCGAGGAAGGAGGCTGTGGGAAGAGAGTTAGCTTTGAGACTTGGGATAGTTAAACCGGTAGAGAAATGTCTTCTCTGTAATAGGCAAGTCTACGCTAAGAAGCTGTGCAGGTACCACTACGAAGCCTACAATAGGCTTTTAGAAGGATACAATGAGTGGAGGAGGAGAGAAGAGGTGTCATTCAATGATTTTTTAAGAGTGGTCGAGAAGTCTAAGACGACTGGGAAATGGGTTGCAGAGGTAGCTGGTTTTATTCTTAAGGGAGGCGACTTAGGTCCCGGCTAACCCATGGTACCAGATAGCGAGGTAGCCAATGTAGGGTATCTTGAGGGTGGATCCATCCACTGAGAAGACGACGCCTACCACCCTGTTGTACGAGACCCCCACTGGCTCACCGTTGACTACGTCGAAGTATATGAAGTCGGGTATTGGGTTGTTGTCTCCTTGTGTAACATAGTAGTAGTCGCCGTTAACAATCTTCACGTCTATAACACGGTGGATTATTAGCTTATTGAAAACCCTGTATATTATGATGTCTCCAACCCTGATATCCGCCGGTGGGGGACGGTAGGCGAAGACGAGATCACCCTCTCTGAGGAGGGGGTACATGCTTGAGCCTTCAACCACTGCGAGAGTAGGCTGGGAGTAGGCGACCTGCTTCAACGATATGAGCAGCAGGGCTAAGAGCAGGACTAAGAGTACGCCCACCAATATTTTCGTGGGGCTGAAAGAGGCGTCCTTCAAGTCTCCCCCTCACTGAGTATTTCATCTGCGTCGAGGACGATCTCTTTCGGCTTCCTCTCCTCTTTTTCCTCCACTTTCTTACCTCCCTCTATTTCAACGCTGGTTCCACCCACCTTAAGTTTGCTGACGGTAGCCCTCCACCTGTACCCGCACTTATTGCACCTAGCCACACCCATGACGGTAATAGTTATCCTCCCCATACTATCTGGTAGCGGTGAGACGAGTTGCCATGTTTTCTCGACAATGATATCGGTGCTACCGCATCTAGGGCATGTCAACCGCTTACTCATAGCTCCCCCCATAACAGGGCGATTAGTGCTATGTATAGGATTAGTGGAGCTAATAATGCTGACGCTAATCCGCCCATAAGCTTGTTTGAGGTAAAGTACGTTGCAACAGATAGTAATCCCGTGATCACTGGGTATAGTGTGAAGCCGTGTTCTAGCGAGACAACCGTTACTGCGGAAAACATCAGGGTCAAAGGGTACGACGTGTATATAACCTTGTTCTTGATTTTCCCAAAATGGGTTACAGTGTAAGCGACGTATGCTGCGAAAACCAAAGTTAAAGTTATTACTTCCCAGACTATAGCTGAATACATAGCTTACTCCTCGAAGGTGGTTTAATGCACGTGTTGTATCACTCAGAGTATGATGAAGCGTACTTGATAAAAAACGTTAGAGCGAGGTGGGTGCTAGATAGCAGGGGGAATCCAACAGTCCAGGTGAAGGTTGTTACAGAGGGACTAGGCGTAGGGGTTGGTTACGCACCCAGCGGCGCTTCAACGGGCGTGCATGAAGCCGTTGAAGTAAGAGATGGTGGTAGAGAGTTCCACGGGAGAGGAGTCGGGAGAGCGGTTGAAAACGTGAATAAAATGATAGCGCCCGCAATCATAGGTATGGACTCGAGGAGGCAGCGTGAGATAGACATGAAGATGATCGAAATGGATGGCACTAGAAATAAAGCTAGGATCGGCGGTAACGCTATTGTGGCCACTAGCATTGCTGTGGCGAAAGCAGCCGCCTCAACAATGGATTTACCGCTGTACCAGTATATTGGTGGGAAGCAGGCAGACCTATTGCCTGTGCCAATGTTGAATATAATAAACGGTGGTGTCCACGCAGGCAACAAACTCGACTTCCAGGAATTCATGATTGTTCCAGCCGGCTTCAACGCTTTCAGCGAGGCTCTGAGGGCGAGCGTGGAAATCTACCATGAGTTGAAAAACATCTTGAAGAATCGCTACGGCTCCCAGGCGATCAATGTAGGCGATGAGGGCGGATTCGCGCCCCCACTGGAGAAGACGAGAGAGGCCCTGGATCTATTAGTCGAGTCGATTAAAGCAGCGGGGTATTCCCCGGGCGACCAAGTGGCTCTTGCACTAGATGTTGCTAGCTCGAGGCTGTTTAATCGTGTTAAAAACGTTTATGTCGTCGAGGGTCAAGAACTCTCCGTTGACAAACTCATCGACTACTACTCTAAGCTGGTAAACGATTATCCTATAGTTAGTATTGAAGACCCGTTCCACGAGGACGATTTCGAGGCTTTCGCTAAGTTTACAAGCGAGTTCTCCCAGAGGATTCTAGTGGTAGGCGACGACCTCTTTGTGACAAACCCCGAGAGGCTTGGTAAAGGGATATCGGTGAGAGCCGCCAACTCCATTCTCGTCAAGGTCAACCAGGTTGGCACGCTCACCGAGACGTTCACGGTTGTGGATATCGCTAGGACTGCTGGGTATAGGACTATTATAAGCCATAGGAGTGGTGAGACGGAAGATACAGTTATATCAGACCTTGCTGTAGGGGTTAGGGCTGGTTTAATAAAGACGGGTGCTCCCGCTAGAGGGGAGAGGACAGCAAAGTATAATAGGTTGCTTGAAATCGAGGAAGAGATTGAAAAACCGAAATACCCGGGTTTCAGTGTGTTCCCGAGAAAACCATAGGCCTTGCTAAAAAATTATGGTAGTATGAGACCGAGCACGATTAGGACTAGGGCTGTCACAACCATTAACTTCAGGAACCCGCTTACAGGGATGTTTGGTAAGGCTTTTATCAGTTTTATCAACCCTATTACAGCCATCGCAACTACCATCACTACTATTATCGCGAACCCAACGAAGAATAATACTGCACCAACCCCACCGGCACTGCTTAGGGCGTTAGCCATATTGCTCAACACTTGTGACACAACGCCTAGACCCATTTCCAACCCCTCCTTAGATTCCCTAGGCAAGATTTAAAAGGGGGGTGGCCTTTATGGGCAGTATGATGATGAAGGTTAAAAGCGTGGGAAGCATCAAGGCGATGCCAGACACCAGGCTTCTGATATAGAGGAGTCGCTGTTGATCTTCTCGATAGGAGAATACCCTCCTACCTCGCCAGGATCGTCTAGGATGTTAAGTGTAGGCTTGAATAAAACAAAAATTTTTAGAGTAACCTTTCACTCAACTCCCCGCAACATGAATGGAGTATAGCCCGGCTATTTATAACGGATCTCAATTGGGATAAGAGTTTGATAGCGAGGTGGAGTTATGGATATACTAGTGGACCAGGTAGATGAATATTTGGGGAAGCCTGTTATAGACCCCTACAATAGGAGGCTTGGATATGTTATTGGATTCTATAGTGACGCCGATGGTAGAGTGAGAGCCCTGGAGATAAGTCTCGGGGACGTGGAATTCAAGCAATTAGATATAGAGAGGTTTAAGTTTGAGAATGGGAACATAATTCTACTACCCGAGTGGGAGTTCCTGGCATTGCAATTAGAGAACAGGATTCTGAGGCTTAAGAAGAGAATGGCCGCCCTAGAAGAACTAAATGCTAGGAAAGACCTCCCCAAGCATGCCTACGACTCATTCAAGAAGAACCTCGAGGAGAGTTTGATGAAGGCTAAGGAGGATGCTAAGGCTGTCAAAGAGTTGTTGAGGAAGAGGATTCACGAGCTCGAGGACAGTATCCTCGAGTTAGAGAAGGCGATGACGAGTATTAAAGTCAGCTACCTCTCAGGGGAGATACCCGAGAAAGCTTATAAATCAGCGAGCGAGCATATAAGGAAGCATTTAGATAGTTGCGAGCTAGAGAAGGAAAGCGTGAAACAACATTTGGATAAAATAGAGGCGCTGGAGTCTCAGCCTGTTGATTTGTCAGTTAAATCAACACCTATTCCTCAAGCACAGGGTCAGCCTGCAGGTCAACCCATCCCTGTTGTGGTACTAGAGGGTAGTCAGTAATATCGGGATAAGACTCCGACGGTTTTTTAAAAGCCTTCCTAAACCCATGTTTCCAACGGCAAGGTGTTAAGCTTGTCTATGTCCGGCACTATCTCGCGAGGAGGAGTATTATCGAGAATCGTGTGGATGTTTAAGCCAAAGGATCCAACCGTAAAGAATCTCTACGACGCCATCGTCATATTAGACAGGATGATCAACGGGATAGAGTCCTCTAAGAGGAGTTTGAAATCAGCGTTAGAGGAGCATTCTAAAAGGTCGAAGATGGCTGCCCAGGACGGTAAATCCGAGTTCCAAGCAATATTCGACGAGGAGATGAAGCACATTTCAAGTCTCATCGGGATTTTCGAGAAAGTCTCATATGATCTACTAAGAGTGAGATATAGGCTCGAGACCCTCACGCTCGTAGAAGAACCTATGAAGATGTTGCCAGAGGTAATCAGGGAGCTACAAGATGTAAGGCCAGAGGTCGAGAGGATAGCACCTGAGCTGACGAGTATGTTGAACGAGGTGGAGAGGAAGGTGGCCAGTATCATGGCAGTATCTAATATGGAGCCGGTTACAACAACTATGACTATACCTAGGAGAGAAATCCAGGAATCTTCAATAGAAGCAAGGACTAAACAACAGGTTCAACTACCTCCCCTACCTCCGCAGGAGGTACCTACCTCTAGCAACCAAACTAGACAAAACTCGGGTAAGAAAGCTACACCCGAGGTAGCTGTACCTGTGAACGTAGTAGCCCACTGGCTTTTAGATGAGATAAGAAGTAACGGTGGTCTCCTGGATATTCAGACGTTTACTCTGAAATACAGGGTTAGTAAAGAGAGGGTTTTTGAAGCGTTAAGGATTCTTGAGGAGAAGGGGTTAATCAAGGTCAAAAGGTATTAAAGACCTGTTTTTCCGCGGGGGTGCGCCATATGGCTATGCATTATCTTGTCGAGAAAGGCACAGAGTACGCTAAGCTGGCTGTAGAATTAGATAAGAAGGGTGAGTACGAGAAGGCTATAAAGTACTACAAGACAGCAATAGAGTTGTTCTCGAAGTATCTCTCGCTATATCCTGATAACTCGCTAGCCGACTTCTACAAGGATTTGATAGCCAAGTACAAACTTAGGATAGAACTTCTGGAGAAACACATGGAGAAAGCTAGCGTGCCAGGTGGATCTGCCGCCGAATCAGCTAAAGACGATGTTGAGGTCTTAATGCCAGATAAAAGAACTAACAAGAAAAAATTCGATGATCTCGTTGACTTAGAGGAGGTTAAGAAAGCTTTGAAGAGAGCTGTGGTCTACCCTGTTAAAACACCACAACTATATCCGCTGGGTTGGCCGAGAGGGATACTTCTCTTTGGGCCGCCTGGTTGCGGTAAGACAGAAATCTCGATCGCGCTAGCCAACGAGATTAACGCCGCTTTAATAAACGTTAGCCCAGCTACCATCATGAGCAAGTGGCTTGGTGAAGCAGAGAAAAATGTGGCTAAAGTATTCGATAAGGCGCGGGAGATCGCATCCAGCGGGACACCTGTGATAATATTCATCGACGAAGTCGACGGGTTATTCCAGGAGTACAGCGATGAGGTTGGAGGGGAGAAGAGGATGAGAAACCAGTTCCTTATGGAGATGGATGGTTTAAAGGAGAAGGTGAATAATAACCTCCCCTTATTTGTGATAGGTGCAACAAACAAGCCTTGGAAACTGGATATTGGCTTCATAAGGAGGTTCGAGAAGAGGGTTTACGTTCCTCCACCCGACAAAGAGGTCAGGAAATCGCTCTTCAAATATTACATCGACAAGCTCTCGAACGTATACAAGGCTGACGAGCTGGATCTAGATAAACTCGCCGAGATGACGGAGGGCTATAGTTCCGCCGATATAGCATCAATAGTGAAGGAAGTTCAGAACAATATAGCTGAGGAGCTCAACGAAAAATCAGATGGTAAGAACACACCCACAGTTGAGAGAAAACTCACTATGGACGATTTCATCCAGGTCATTAACAGGAGGAAGCCAAGTATATCACCTAAAATAATCGAGGCTTACAAGATATGGTATGATCAGCATGGTGCGTTGTAACGTTAAAACATAAACTGTCAAAAGCTATTCCTTGTTTCGAGGCGATGAAGTAAGTCATGCCTCTTGAGCTGGTGAAAGGCTCAGGGGTAACCGAGCCGATGAATAAATGCTTGCTCAACGTGTGGGAATGAGTGGGCTACAGGCAACTTTACTCTTTTAGATGGATCTCAACGATATCTTTGTCCATTAGAATATGGTCTAATCCAACTCGTTCCCCAGGGTACTTCGAAGAGGGCCCCCACACCCTGGCATAGTGGAAGTTCTCAACGAAATCCTTGTGGATTCTCTTAGCGACATCGAGCACTGTAGCGCCCCTCCTCAATATGAGGGGTTTATCCGACACACCACTAGTAGGGGACTTCGTGTAGACCCTTATGATCTCGAGCTCTTTAAAAATAAGTTCCCCAAGCTTCCCCAGGCCTAGGCCTGTTAAAGCTGAGACACCTAACATACTCCCCTCCACATCCGTGTTTTTCCTCAAGTACTCTACCGCTCTCTCGCCCCCCGCGTCAATTTTGTTAACTAGTACTATAGAAGGTTTGTATTGGACGTTCCCGAATATAGCGTGCTCTACATCGTCTAACGTGACTCTACCTATAACTCTCACGTGGGCGTTGTGTATATTGTAGGAGGCAAGAAGCTTCTTGACGTCCTCAATAGTTGCGTCCACGAGCTCCCCCATCATAGTAACTTTAACCCCGACCTTCCCGGTTTTATATCTCTCTATTTCCACTCTTCCCTTGGCTTTGGATAGGAGTATCCCTGCCGACTCGAGTTCGCCTCTTATTTCTAGGTAATCCTTTACAACATCTCTCGTAGCATCTAGGATAATCATAATCAAGTCCGCGTTGCGACATAATCCCATAACACGATTGTTGAAGGGTCCTCTCCCAGGTAGGATAGGTGGCGTGTCCACTAGCTGGAAGTATATGTCCTCATATTTCAACATGCCTACTTGAGGTAATGTGGTGCTGAAGGGGATATCTGAGACCCTTGTTTTAGCTCCGGTTAATCTCTGAACCAACAGGCTTTTCCCAGAGTTAGGTAGCCCGACCAAGACTACTTGGGCAGCACCTTCTTTCTCAACAAGGAAGCTGAGCCCCCTCCTCGCACTCTTCTTTTTTCTCTCTTCCAATTCTTCTCTAAGCTCCGCAAGCCTCTTCGTAGCCCACTCTCTCAGGTTCTCAGTACCCTTATGCTTCGGTACAGCGGACAGGAATTCTTCTAACGCTTTAATCTTCTCCTCCGTAGTACGTGCCTCAAGCACCTTCAACCACTTTACCTTAGCCTCGGCTGGCAGGTTTGTTACCATCCTCGCCCCCACCTCTAATGAAATGTAGGAGATCGAGTGGGCTCCTATACCAGCTGGGTGCAAGGTGTTTAAGGTTCTTCCACTTTAATCTAACAATGAGAGGGGGGTTTAAGCTAGCATTCTCCCTAACCCACCGGATAGTCTTTGGGTCGGTTGAGTATCCCGAGCCATAATCACCGAACACAAGCTTTCCCGGCTTAATGCTCTCATCCCTAAGCGTCTTGGCTATAATACTCGCCATGGATACAACAGGGTACTTCGAGTCAGCGTTCGCCTCCATGACGAAGCGAGCCAGTTTATTTTCAAACAGCCTCCTAGAATAGGCTCTCAGACTACCTTCAGCGCCTTTCACCTCGTCAATATATATTTCAACCTCCTCGCCCCGCCATAATACCTTGGAAACCATGTGGAGCAACCTCTTGATAGCCTCGGAAGTAGTTGTGTTCAGGTTCTCCGAGTCAACTCTCCTAGTGTTAACGTAGAGTGCTATGAATGATAGTGGTAGGTTTCTTAGAGCGATCTCCCTAATCCTCTCCCTCTTCTTGGGTGAAAGCGTCTTACTATCCCTGACCCCTATCTCGCTTAGCATAGCTACATCCGTGTTGCGGATGACAATACATGAGACGACCATATCTCCTATTAACGGACCTCTACCAGCCTCATCTATACCTATTATAATTTTATTTCCCGTCAAGACAGTAATTTACCTCTTTAACACCGCTTGCTCTAACAAGCTCAATATAATGGTTGAACGTAGAGGAGCAGTCACAGTTTAAGACAAGCCTAGGAGGATACTTCGTGTAGATCTTCAACAAGTTCTCCTCGGTTAAATCCCCTACTTTGATAATCACCATGTCACCCCTTAATTCCCTCGCAACCTCTCTAGCAACATCCTCAACCTCTCTACTAAACATTAGAACTCTCCTCCAGCCACTGCTCTCAGCAAGGATAGCTTTCAAGCTACGGCAACCCTTAGACACTAATATCACGACATACATCTCCTGAATCCTTGGGCTACTCGTACCAGCTTATGTTAAAATATTTGATCAAACTTCTTATATTTAACTAGGCGAGGGTGTGATCGTTGGGTCGTTTCTTCGGGACGGACGGTATTCGAGGTGTGGTTAACGAGACTCTTACACCCGAGTTTGTTTTAAGGATGTCGTTGGCTATCGGGAGCTTCTTCGATGAGGGTGCTAAGGTTCTTGTGGGCCGAGATGCTAGGGCTGGTGGAGAGATGATTAAGAGCATTGTTATAGGGGGGCTTTTGTCCTCGGGTGTGAGAGTCTACGATGCAGGGTACACGCCGATCCCGGCGTTGCAGTACTGCATCAAGGAGGGGGGCTTTGATGGGGGGATTATGATCACGGCCAGTCACAACCCACCCGAGTATAACGGTATCAAGGTGATAGGGCCAGATGGTATTGAGATCCCGAGGGAGAGCGAGAACACGATCGAGGACATATACTTGAATACCAGATTCAGAACACCGGGTTGGAGGAGTATTGTAAGCGATGTCATCGATTACAAGATCTGCAATGAGATATACGTCGACAGCGTTGTCAAGCTGGTTGACAGGGAGGTTATATCCAAGGCCGGCTTCAGAGTCGTGATAGACCCGGTTAATAGTGTTGGAGCATTGACGACGCCCAGGATTGCGATGAAGCTAGGTGTCCAACCAATCGTGATCAACGGGACTTTCAACCCGTACTTCCCTTCAAGAAACCCCGAGCCCACTCCTGAGACGCTTGTCACAACTGCCAAACTTGTAAGAGAATATGGTGCTGTAGCTGGATTCGCACATGACGCTGACGCGGACAGGGTTATAGTGATAGACGAGAACGGTATTGTACAGTGGGGTGATAGAACGGCAACTCTTCTAGCCAGCTATCTGAGGAGAGAGCGTGGTGAAAAAGGCGTTAAAGTCTTCACAGCAGTCTCGAGTAGCATGGTGGTTGAAGATGCGCTTAGACCTCTAGGAGTGAGCGTCGTGTGGATGAAAGTTGGGAGCGTTGACATAGCACATGAGATGAAGAAGCATCCCGACGCACTCTGCGGGTTCGAGGAAAATGGGGGGTTCATGTATCCGCCTCACCAGTATGTCCGGGATGGAGGGATGACTATGGCTCTTTTCCTGGAGATGCTCGCGCGTCTAAGATCGAAGCCAAGTGAGCTCTATGATAGGCTCCCCAAGCTGTTTGTTGTAAAGAAGAAATATAGGATGGAGAGGGAGAAGGCTTTGAACGTTGTGGAAAAGGTGAAAGAAATGTTTAAACACGAGAGACAGATAACAGTCGACGGTGTGAAGGTGATTGGTAAGGGGTACTGGTTTCTCGTGAGGCCGAGCGGCACAGAGCCCTTGCTCAGAGTAATGCTTGAAGCCGAGAGCGAAGGCAAGGCAAAGGAGTTGATCGATGTGATCGAGGGGATTGTTGGGACTATTGAGGGTGAAAAACAATGATGAGATACTGGGGAGTGGACTTCATCAGATGCGTGGAGTGTAAGCATCACCCATTACAGCTCATTGTATTGGAGTCCGAGGAGCAGGATGTAGATACATCAGGCCTCGAATTCCCGATTTGCCGCAACTACTGCGCGTTTCTAAACAAGCCAGTGGTGAAGGGGGAGCGGTATCCATGCGAGAAATGCATTAGGGTAGGTATTAAAACGGGGGTCTTGTATTGCCCTAATTGTGGTAGATGGTATCCAATCAAGAACGGTATAGTCTACTTGCTACCAGACAAGAAGAGGAAGGCTGAGTCGGATATTAAATTCCTCGAAACCTACAAGGATAGGCTCCCGGAGAAAATAGTGAGGGAGGGGAAGCCGTTTAACTTACTCAAATCATCGTGATACTGAAGCTTATTAAGGAGCTTAATAATTGAAGCTAAGTAACGAATGTGGAAGTGAGATGTAATGGCAGACTTCTTCTCGAACCTAGAAGCCTGGGTTAAAAGGCAGCAGGAGGTTAGAGAAGGGTTTAGAAAAGCCGAGACCGACTACAAGGAGGCTGATAGGCTAGCGTTGATACTGCTCTCCAGGATGGCCTTCCAGCACATGATGAGAACCATAGAAGCATTCGACCAGTGGTTGAAAGACCCCGCTATCACAGCCCACATGCCGAGGGAGATGCTGGTTGACTTATGGGAAAAGCTAAGGGTTCTACTGTATGGATTAATAGATTTGGATATAGAACATACAAGTAAGTACAATGAGTTCCTGAAGAAACTATCCGCTGAAGGGAGGTTGAACCCACTCCTGTTCTACGAGAAGGGAGAAAAGGAGTCTAAGAGAGTTCAACTGCAAATCTAAACCGCTCTAACCGGGGCGTCTCTTAACCTTTATTTCAACCTCGGCATCTATCGGTGCAATTTTAACCTTCAGCTCATTCACTAGCTTATCAATAACGTCCTTATCGTTTCTGAGACTAGTCTCCAAGTGCTTGCCTATGAATTCTCTCCCAAGGCTACTTGTAGCCAGTTTCTTCTTCTCGTTTACTTCGAGTAAACCCAGGTATTTTAGCACGGCTAGATCACTTGAGACATCCTTGCTAGTAGGCGTCTGACCTATAACTACAAAATTGTAGCCTAAGTCGTATCCATTCTGTCGCATGTAATATAATAGGTGGAGGAGTGCTTTCTCGCTTATATCCTTGAAAAGTGATGTGATGTACAATAGTTTTACCAGCCGGGGGTTCTTCTCTACATCGCTGAGCGATACGATATGTCTCGTAACAATCTTCAACTCCTTGCTCTTAGTTGCTTGCGGTTGCTGAGGTTTCGACACGTTAACACCCGACTTCAAACTATTACTTTACAACCTTAAAATCACTAAAATAAAATAAACCTCAACGTCTTTAAGCAGGAGTCTGGATATAGCTCTTTGAATCATGTGATGATTAACCTTGTACAATGGAGCTACAGCACGTGAGCGGTACGTGGTTGACCTGGTAAGGAGTGCTGTGGAAAAATACTCTCTTCCCAACACCATTCTCAGGGAGATCGAGGTTCTGTATGATAAACTTGTAAATCTTGAACTCTATATCCTCGACGTCGACTCAGCTCGAGAAACCTATTTAATGCTAGATAGAATAGCCCAGCTGGAAGTAGCGCTTGAAACCAATTTAGATAGAAATAGCGTGCTGATTTTACTAGAGGAGCTAAGAGAGTTATTTAGGGAAACATACACTTCAGCATTCAAGCAGTCTAAAAGACAGAGAGTTCAACTAGCGACCCCCCTTATCCTATCGCTTCTCGGTTACATACTATGTTATCTAAACCTGAGCTTCCTCCCACTTATAATACCGGTGGGTTTAACTATTATTTCGCTTCCCCTATATTATAAAACTAGATCTTTGGTTGTATCCTACTCGCTGGCGATTACAGGAGGTTTAACTGGTATTGTATTGGTTTTGACAATGTATGGGGGTATCGTGGGATTTCTAGACGTAGCTTTGTACATGCTTTCAACTCTCGCGAATATTACTTACTTAAGTATGTATGAGGTCGTTAAGACCCGGAGAGGAGTCTTCGAGGTACTTTTAACTCGGGAGGCTTTAAAACATATGCGTCTCGAGATATCTATGGCGTCTAAGTCCGTAATAGATCCAATGATTATTTTCTTCTTCAACGAGAAGTACGGTGAGGTAGGTGTAGACCTTGCCAAATATAAAGTCAACGTGATGAAAGCCAACGGTTTCTCCGACGAGGAGATACTGGAGAGGATGAAGCTTTTCCTCCAGCGTTAAATGAATAAAACAGAGGTTAATAGTAGGATCATAGACAAGGGGGTGTAAATGCCTGAGATCAAAGTTGAAGCCGTGAGGAGAAGAGTTAGAATCAGCACTCACAGTCACATCAGGGGCCTGGGTCTAGATGAGAAAGGTCGTGCCCTCCCGGTGGCGGACGGGCTTGTGGGGCAGAGGGAGGCAAGGGAGGCCGCTGGAATCATAGTGCAAATAGTTAAATCGGGGAAGATGAGTGGTAGAGGCATCCTATTCGTGGGGCCGCCTGGGACAGGTAAGACTGCTTTAGCTATAGCGATAGCAAGGGAGCTTGGCGAAGACACCCCCTTCGTCATAATGAGTGGAAGCGAAATATATAGTAGTGAAAAGAAGAAAACTGAGATTCTAATGGAGGCCCTTCGCAGATCTCTCGGTGTCAGAGTGAGAGAGAAAAGGTTGGTGTACGAGGGGGTTGTAAAAGACGTTAAGGTGAGAAAAATAAGACACCCGATGGCCCCCCATCTAGCCATACCGAGAGAGGCGCGGATTGTTCTGGCGACCAAGGACGAGGAAGTTCCGCTGACAGTCGGGGAGGAGATAACAGAGCAGATCATTGAGATGGGTATTAGGAAGGGAGACGTTATATGGATTGACGCGGAGACAGGTAGGGTTTTCAGAGAAGGCAAGGCTAAGGATTACGTTGAGGCTAAAACATATGATGTCGAAACCAAGAAGCTTGTTGAAACACCGAAGGGACCTGTGAAAAAAGAAAAGGAGATTGTGAGGACTTTAACCCTTCACGAGCTGGACACTATTGTGGCATCCCAGAGGGCTATGATTAGCTTCTTCGGTTTCACTTTCGAAAGGGAGATACCACCAGAGGTTAGAAGAGATGTGGATGAGATGGTTAGGAAATGGATTGAAAGCAATAAAGGTGAGATTGTCCCAGGAGTCTTATTCATAGATGACGCTCACATGCTTGATATAGAGGCCTTCAGCTTCCTGACAAGGGCTATGGAGAGCGAGTTCTCACCGCTAATAATACTTGCCACGAACAGGGGTGTAGCCAGGATAAGGGGAACCGACCTTGAGTCACCCCATGGTATACCACTCGACTTGCTGGATAGGCTTCTAATAATCCCTACAAAACCTTACTCGCCGGATGAGATGCGGGAGATAATTAGGATCAGGGCTGAGGAAGAGGACATCAAGCTGGGCAACGAGACCCTCGAAGAGCTGGTTAAACTGGCGTCCGAGACAAGCCTGAGATATGCTGTTCAATTACTTGAGCCGGCTAGCATTATAGCCGGTGAGAGCGGACGTGAAGAAGTAACTGTTGAGGATGTTAGGAGGGCTCGCCAGCTCTTCATAGACCTGTCTGCGAGCGTCAGGTACTTGAAAGACTACGAGTCGAAATTCCTAAAGTGATGTTTAATGAATCCGGTGGGGGGCGGGGATGCTACTAGGTTACTACGAGAACTGCGTGAGATTTATTCCAAAACAACTAGGCATGAGGATAGCATACTGGGCTCGATGACGACTACGCCTAATCCTCTAGCCATTTACGCTTTCACAATTTTCTCCCACACGAATCTAGCAGACCTAGAACTATTCTCGTCGCTCAAAGACATGTACAAGGATGTACTAGATTTAGCTAGGAGAATTTATGGCTCTAATCTAGGGTACGTTACAGCTGGTGCTACAGAATCAAATTTGATAGCTCTATACGTGGCCCGAGAGATCCATGGAGGGAATAATAACATAGTGGTAGCACCAGACACAGTACACTTCTCGGTTGAAAAAGCATGCAGGTTTCTGGGTTGTAGGCTTGTTAAAATACCAGTAGGTAATAAACCATTGGATCCCGGATTGTTAGTGAAATATGTGAGAGAATACTCACCTTTCGCTATTGTAGTTACAGCTGGGACGACGGAGTTAGGGTTGGTTGACCCGATTAAAGAGGTCGCGGAGATAGCTTCAACCAACAACGTTTACCTCCACGTAGACGCCGCTTACGGAGGCTTAATAATCCCCTTCCTACACGAGAGGGGGCTTGTGAAGGAGAACGTATACTTCTACACGGGTGTTTCAAGCATTGCCGTGGACTTCCACAAGTTCGCGGGAGCTCCACCACCCGCGGGGCTTATCTTGTTCTCGAACGAGGACTACCTGAACGCTAGTTGCTTCGAATACTCTTACACAATCTCTGGAAAAATATGCGGTGTTCTTGGGACAAGGCCTGGTGGAAGCCTGGCCGGCATATGGGCTGTGTTGAGAGGGATGGGTTTAGACTACTTGAGGGATAAAGCTCTCTGGGCTTTTAACGTGGCCAGGGAGTTGTTCTCGAGTATAAACTCCATAAAAGGGTTTGAGGCGATTGAACCGGAGACAACAATTGTGGCTTTCAGGCATAAGAGACTTCCTAGTAATGTATTATCGGACTATCTAGCTGAAAGGGGGCTTTTCCTCTACAAGGCCCCGAGTATAGGGGGTTTGAGAGTGGTTGTAATGCCTCATTTCAACAAGGCCTTGATCGGGAGACTCCTAAAATCTCTAAGCGATATTTCGAGGTCAACTCCTCATGCCTAGTCTGGGCTTAATCTTCAAACAGTTGGCGGAGGAGGACTTCAAGGTTTTGAGGGCTATGGAGAAATTGTCTAAGAGATATGAGTATGCGCCCTTAGAAGCAATCGTCAGAGAGTCCGGTTTTTTCGAGGAAAAGACGTCTCTTATTCTCTCCAAGCTGTACAGGCTTAAACTCGTGAAGTCAAGGCTTACGGGTTCATCCAGGTCTTACAGGCTAACGTATCTAGCACTAGACATGCTAGCTCTTAGAGGTCTTGTCGACCAGAACGTCGTCTCAGCTATAGGGGAGAGAATAGGTGTTGGGAAGGAGAGCGAGTTGTACAAGGCTCTATCCCCTCAAGGCAATCTGCTAACGGTGAAATTCATAAGGCTGGGGCGACAAAGTTTCAGGAGGACGAGGCTTGTGAGAAGCTGGGCTACACTCCCTGTCTCCTCCTGGTTTGATCAATCTAAGGTAGCCGCTGAGAGGGAGTATAAGGCTTTAGCCGAATTACATGCTTTCAAGGCTGGTGTTCCCAAACCCTATGGCTTCAATAGGCATGCGACAGCAATACAATACATAGATGGGGTGGAATTATACCGGAGGCCAATGCTGAGGAAACCAGAGGATACACTCCAGCAAGTACTCGACACTATAAGAGTTGCGTATGTTAACGCTGGGATTATCCACGGCGATCTAAGCGAGTATAATATAATAGTTGAGAAAGAAAGCGAGAAACCCTATGTTATAGACTGGCCACAATACATTTACAAGTACGAGATGAACGCGCTGGAGCTTTTGAGGAGAGACCTCAAATACATTCTCAACTTCTTCATGAAAGTATACCGTGTCTCAATGCGCCTTGAGGAAGCACTAAACTACGTTACTTCCTAGCATGTGAAAAACACCATATCCACGCGAGTCAACTTTAATTAAGGCTTTACGTAATAGATTAAACGACCTGGGTATACATCACTCGTGAGGAGAAGGGTTGTATTTTTGCCGAATGCGGGGGAAAGAAGCGAAAGGGATTTAAAAGATGTTTGTATAATAGGTGTGGATATTCAGCCTGGCTCCTCACCCTTCTCTGCCAGCGGGGCCAAATACTCTGTAGTCGTATTGAAGAACAATA
>WYEE01000101.1 GCA_009904025.1 Thermogladius sp.
TTAGGCCCTTCACCGAGGATTCACCTAAGCCCTTAGTCCAGGTGGCGGGGGAGTCTATCATCGACTGGCAGATCAAGTGGTTGAAGAAGCATGGTGTTAGAGAACTAGTTATACTAGCTGGCTATAAGAAGGAGAAGCTTATAGAGCATTTAGGTAGCGGCAGCAGACACGGCGTGAAGATAACCTACGTTATCGAGGACGAGCCTCTTGGAACAGGGGGTGCTATTAAGAACGCTGAACACGTGTTATCGAAGGAGGAGGTCTTCCTCGTTTTAAACGGGGACGTTCTGACAAACCTGGATCCAAAAAAGCTTATAGCTAAATTGGAGGGGGATAACAGCCTCCTCGGCGTCATAGCGTCTATACCTCTCCCAAGCCCCTACGGGATCTTAAGGATAGAGGGTGAAAGGATCATCGGCTTCATCGAAAAACCTGTCATAACGGATTACTGGATAAACGCTGGTATATACGCTTTGAGCTCCGATAGCTTAAAGTACTTCCCGGAGAAAGGCGACCTAGAGAAGACGGCTTTCCCAAAAATGGCTGAGGAAGGCGTGCTCGGGGTTGTCAAATACGAAAACGTGTTCTGGAGGGCAATAGACACTCATAAAGACCTCGAGGAGGCATCCTACCTTATAACAAATGTTTTGAAAGGCGAACTCTAATCAGCATTTCCGGCTCACATCACTTGTCATGAGACCCTCTTCTCATCATCCGAGAATATAATTACGCTAGAGGAGCTTTATATAGTGCGAAGCCGAATAGAACGGGGAAACAGGTGTAGGGCTTTTCCTACAAGGTGTTGAGGAATTATTTATTGTATCCAAAACAAACCTTTATACATGGAGATGCATCTTGGTGCACGAGTACATCAAAAAGAGGACAAAGGAGTTTTCTGAGGGAGAGAAAGAGGAGAGGTACAAGTACCTGGGCAAGGAGGTCATCGACGTAGGCGACCCTGGGCTGGATAGCATACCCGAATTCTACGGTATAGCAAACGCTATTTGGAGAGACTGGAATGAAGGGAAGATAGCCACTAAAACAGCCTTGGGCAGACTACTCCTCCTTAAATTGCTGACGAATAAGAGTAAAAACCGTAAAATCGAGAAGATCCCGGAGGAAGAGTTAGAGGAGGTTAGGAAGTTCATAGACTATGTTATCCAGGTAGTTAGAAACGAGAGCAGAAAACGCGGCGAACCAGGGGAGGAGAGGACGCCCGGGTGAACCTGGCCACCGGGCATTTCATCTAAATAAACTTTTTACCACTACCCCAGACCATGTGATGAAGTTTATAAAATAGACACCCTAAGAAGTAAATAGGTGGATGCGGCGGTCGTCTAGCCTGGATTAGGACGCCGGCCCCCCAAGCCGGAGATCCCGGGTTCAAATCCCGGCCGCCGCACTATCCTTTAAATACCCAGATAAATTCTATGGGGGTTGTGTTTCCACAGTTCAGGCTCCCGTGGCGGTGGCGTGGACTACTATGTGATTTACTGGGTGAAATAATGTCTGCTAACCCCTGGTATACTAAGGTGAACGCAAGCGCCCTAAGCGACGAGGCCCGCAGACTCATCCCCGAGAGAGTCGAGAAGAAGCTCGGGTTCGAGAAGACTCTTAGAGAGCTTGGAATCGCCAGGGCTCACTACACAACTACCTCCACGGGCTCAGGACTCTACCGGACAGCGTGGTCTACAAGGCCCGGCAGTACCTGGGGGCAAGAGTTCAACGAGATAGTTCGAAGGGTTGATAGGCTCAGAGCTGTGGAGGGAGATAGCTGAAGCCCTTTCATAAAGCTATTTAGGTACGTACACCATACTTTTAGTCAACTCCATGGCTAAGCTTTTCGAGAATCCCCTTGGTGATGATGGTTGAGGAGGAGAACACTGATAGTCTTTATAATACTGAGTTTAGTGTCTCTAACAGCTGACATGGTTTATGAGGGTGCTAGAAGCGTTGGCGGCTCATATATTGAGGAACTTGGAGGACCTCCAGTAGCCTCAGCTACTATTGCTTCTGGTGACCTTATAGGCTATGGGCTTAGGTTTGTGTCAGCAGTTATAGCCACTTACCTAGCATCATCATCGGTTTTCTGGGGCATAATAATATTTGGTTATGCTCTTCAACTCTTCGCAATGCCAACCCTCGCCTTTGCATATTCATGGAGTGTTGCAACAGCTCTATACCTTACTGAGAGAGTTGGTAAGGGTCTCAGAACACCTCTTAGAGATGTTGTTCTTGCTGAGGTTACTGAGGATATTGGTATGGGAAAGGGTTTCGGGGTACATGAGTTGATGGATCAGGCAGGAGCTGTTGCAGGGCCGCTTCTAGTAGCGTTTATGATCAGCCTCTACGGCTATAGATCAGCATTCCTAGCACTCGCAATACCAGGGACAATCTCGATGGCTCTAGTCTTAACAGCTTTCGCTCTATACCAAAAGCCAAAGTCTCTAGAGGCTTCAAGACCAAGCATATCGTTTAGAGGTCTAGGCAGAAAGTTCTATGTATACACATTGGCAACAATACTTCTATCCCTAGGCTATGTCCACTGGATGAACGTATCCTACTTCCTAAAGTACTGGAGAGTTCTTGGAGATGCAGACATAGCCTTAGCCTACATGGTTGCAATGCTCACTGATGCGATCACCGCTCTACCTATAGGAGCTCTCTACGACAAGATCAAGTTCAAATCCCTCTACCTAGCACCATTATCAGCCCTAGCATCAACAATTCTATTCATTTATACACCAACATTCATGGGAGCAGGAGAAGCAACCGTAAGGACAGCCGCCTACGTAATGGCAGTTCTGTGGGGAGTAACAATGGGATGCTTCGAGACAATAATGAGAGCATCGATAGCAGACCTACTACCACCAGAAAAGAGGGCTCTTGGATACGGAGTATATGGGCTGGCATACGGAGCCTCATGGACGATTGGAAGCTTCATATATGTATACCTCCTGCTACAACCCCAACCAATACCTGCAATATATGCAACAACGACCCTACTACTATCATCAATACTCATATCAAGAATCTAAGCATAGAATCTTAACACCCGTTTTTAATTTTAAATCCACCCCTAGCCGTGGATGGCATGGGCTTCTGCTATTACAGCGGATTTTAGGACTATGTCCCCCTACTAGCGGTCAGCTACCTACACCAGGGCCTCAGGTCGACGGCAAGGCGTGCGGTGAGCCTACTAGCGGGGCTTATGCTTGCGGGGCCCATAGCTGCGGTGTTCATGGTGGTACTCAGCAAGACTATACCAAGCCAGAACATAGTCTTCGGGATACTGTACACACTAATAGTTGGAACCCTGCCAACAGTACTGGGAACCTTCGGTGGAGGAGCAGCCTCAGCCATAGCAGGAGCAGTTAAAACAGGCGTTACAAGCCTAAGGAGTCGTAGCCGGTAAAGGAACACAGGCAACCACCACGGCCAGGGCACAGGCAGTACCCAAAGCGGAGTAGTAAAGCTGAACACACCGAGAATCACAGTAGCAATAAAAACACCAGAGGCTGCACCAGGCGTCAAGGCGATAACCATACCAGTAAAGCCGGCGCCAATAATAACCCCTACAACCTTGAAGAAGTCTATTCGAGAAGCAAGGATGAAGGGTGCTGTAGCAGAGACGCTTGCCGAGGTGAGAAAAATAGGCACAGGTATAATGTTCACTCTCCACGGCCAAGAAGTTACAGAAAGCACGCGAAGGAGTTAGCAAAAGGCCAGATATCCGAAATGGGAGGCATTCAAAGCAGGGATCAAGACGCTTGGAAGAGAAGCAGGCAGAAGAGCCTGGACTAATATAAAAGCCCTGGCGAGAGACACCGGAGAGGTGTTCAAGTATCACGTAGAGAGGGAATTCGGAGTTAGGCTTGGCTCATTGATTAAGAGGAATACTGGGATTGTGCAGAGAAGGATGGAGAGCGTTGATGAATGGTTATTGTAGTTTTTCTATGTTTATCAACCCAAACTCCATGTAGAGCTCGATGAGAGAGTTAGAAGAGTCCATAGTGACCTCGTCAACGAGGTCAAGGTACATCATGTAGACTACTTAAGAGCGTGCATC
>WYEE01000024.1 GCA_009904025.1 Thermogladius sp.
CTTGTCTTCCAGAGCGAAGATTACCTAAACGAGTTTGTCATGAAGCTGGCCCACATGGCTGGTAAGCACATCAGTGTAGCATACCCCATCGTGGACGCAATGCTCCCGGAGAAACATAGGTTGGCTGCTACTTTCGGCCGCGAGGTCTCGGTTAAAGGCCCAACCTTCACGATAAGGAAGTTCAGGGAGAAGCCGTTTAGCATTGTCGAGCTTATCGAGAGCAAGGTCGTAGACTCACTGCTTGGGGCATACCTGTGGACTATAATAGAGCACGGTAAGACGGCTATGGTTGCCGGGGGCACTGGTGCAGGTAAAACGTCTCTCCTAAACGCTATCTCGCTTTTCATAAAGCCGGGTAAGAAGATCGTAACAATAGAGGATACACCGGAGTTGAACCTGCCTCACGTGAACTGGGTTCAGTTGACTAGTAGGGAGACGTTTATTGTGGGGCAGAGCGTCGGCACTAGTGTGAGGCTTTACGACCTGGTTAAACTCAGCTTGAGGTATAGACCAGACTACATTATTGTCGGCGAGGTTAGAGGGGAGGAGGCCTTCGTCCTATTCCAGAGTATGGCGACAGGTCACGGAGGCCTCTCCACAATCCACGCCGAGACGCTCGACTACGCTATCAAGAGGTTGACGAGCCCACCCATGAACATACCCCCGGCTTACATGAAGTTGATGAATGTCTTCCTCCATATCCAGAGGGTTTTAACGAGAGTTGAGAAGGGTGTGGTCTCTGTTAGAAGAAGGGTCACAGTGGTTCAAGAAGTTGAAGACGCGGATAAATACATTAGGATAGCACAGTGGGATCCGAGAACCGACAGTTTCATAGTAGACCTGTCTAAGAGCATACATTTGAAGGATATAGCTGAGAGGAGAGGCTTAGACTTCGAGGACATTCTCTCGGAAATCGAGAAAAAGACAACTATTCTAAACTGGATGAGGATGAGGGGCATCACAGATGCGTGGGATGTCTCAGGGATTATATTCGAATACTATCATGACCCGGAGAGCGTCTACAAGAGGGCTCTAGGCGAGTTGGAGGAAGCTCACATAGAGGTGCCGAAGATAAGCGAGAAGGCTCCGGTGGAGGTTGAGAAGACTATTGAGATAACCTCGAAGAGCGCCTCCCAGGAGTCTACTCAAGGGAAACAATGATTTTGACAGGGATGTTGATATCATGCTTTGCCATCAGGATGTCCAGGTCCCTCTCAATAGCCTCCTTTAACTTCAGGTGCTCGCACTTCTTCATAAAACCGCCCTTCTTCACAGTTACCCTGACGTAGAGGACTCCTTTAGAAGGCGATAGGCTGTAAGACGAGACCTTGCACCCGTTTAAGGAAGCGTAGTCGGAGACAAGTTTCTCGAGCTCCTCGCTGAATTTCCTCATTTTCTCGGCCTCAACGGCGAGCAGGGATTGCTGGGGCATAGCTTGGAGGGGCTTCGGTGTTTCAGCCTTCTCCTTCTCGGGGACCTGGCTGGTCTTCTCTTCTTCTACCACGGGTAGCACCTCGTATACGTAGGCTGTGACAGGTCTTTCCCTGGCTGATAAAGCTAGTACGACTAGTGGTTTTAAACCCGATACTCTTGTCGAAGACTCCTTTAAGCCAACCATAGACGAGGATACCAGGACACCTTTCTCCACATATATTGTGAACTTGTAGTCTTCTAACCTGACTGTAATCAGGATATTCTTCTCGGGGCTAACGGAGGTTATATTCAAGATATCCTCATAGCCGAGCTTAATTACCTTAGTAAGCTTGCTTCTAAGAAGCAGATTTGCCTCGACGCTCAAGTCCTTGAGTAATTCTAGCCTCGAGTAGTCTATCTTAAGCTTTGTAAGCAGGTTGTAAATTTCCTCCTCCGAGCTCAAAAAAACCATCCCAACCTGATAATACTATACGTTAGAGTATTTATATAGTGGACCGGCCGGGATTTGAACCCGGGACCTCCGCCGTGCGAGGGCGGCGCTCTTCCTGCTGAGCTACCGGCCCTTACTACTATTTAAATATATTGTAGGATTTTAATACTTCAGTCTGGTTCACGCACCTTCGATTCGACAGCTAAGAGGGGTGTGGCGTTGAGCGGTGAGGTGGAGTACAGGAGGAGGATTAGGGAGGAGTTGTTGTCTAAGAACATAAATCCTTACCCTCATAAGCCGATCTTCCAGCCTCAGAGCTTGAAGAGCATACTAGAGAACCCTGTTGAAGGCGTTGAGGTGGCATTAGCGGGGAGGGTGGCTGGTGTGCGCAGGCATGGAGGCCTTGTTTTCCTCGATATAATAGATGATGGCCTGCGGATACAGGCTTCCATAGATAAGAGCAAGGCTGGTGAGATATTCGACTTCTTCACGAAGTATGTTGACTTAGGGGATTTCATAGATGTGAAGGGTGTTCTCTACCGGACGAAGAGGGGGGAGCTGACCGTGGATGTGAGGGGGTTGCAGTTGTTGTCCAAGAGCTTGAGAGCCCCTCCCGTGAAATACGGTCATAGGCTGGTTGACCACGAGATCAGATACAGGAAGAGATATCTGGATATGATGATGACCCCGGAGGTGAGAAGGGTTCTAGAGATAAAATTCAGGGTTTTAGAGGAGACGAGGAAGTTCATGTGGAGCAAGGGGTTTATTGAGGTTGAGACGCCTGTTATCCAACCGATATATGGTGGAGCCGAGGCTAGGCCTTTTAAAACACATGTGTGGGCGCTCGGAGTAGACTGGTATCTCAGGATAAGCCTCGAGCTCCACTTGAAGAGGTTTATCATAGGCGGCTTCAACAAGGTCTTCGAGATAGGCAAGGTTTTCAGAAACGAGGATATAGACGCTCAGCACAACCCCGAGTTCACGATGATGGAGGCTTACCAGGCTTACGCAGACTACAACGATATAATGAACCTGACAGAGGAATTGGTAAGCCACTTAGCCGAGAAAGTCGTCGGGAAGAGAGTTGTCGAGACCCCTGTGGGCGAGGTGAGGGAGAGAATAGACTTGTCTCCCCCATTCAAGAGGATCACGATGTATGAGGCTTTCAGGGAGTTCGCCGGGGTGGATGTAGAGAGGTTGAGCGACGAGGAGATAAGGGATCTACTAGCCAAGAACTCTATCCAGCTGGCCGGCGGCTATGATAGGGGTAGGGCGATAGTCAAATTATTCGATAAGCTCGTCGGCAGGAGGCACCTTATCCAGCCGGTGTTCGTAATGGACTACCCTAGGTCTTCCTCACCTCTGGCCAAGCCCCACAGGTACAACCCCGAGCTAGCGGAGAGGTTCGAGTTGTTTATAGCCGGGTTGGAGATCGCGAACGCCTACACCGAGTTGAACGACCCCGTGTTGCAGGCAGAGTACTTTAAGGCGGAGGAGGAGAGGAGGAGGCGTGGCGACGAGGAGGCCCACCCCTTCGACTGGGATTTCGTCGAGGCGATGGAGTACGGTATGCCCCCGACCGGGGGCCTGGGCGTGGGGTTAGACAGGTTGAGCATGGTCTTAGCGGGGGTTTCATCGATAAAAGAAGTGATACCTTTCCCAATGATGAAGTAGCAACGGGTAGGGACTAGCCTGGCAAGTTGAAGCCCGCTTCGAGCGCTCTGAAGTTTAATTCGTGATACCTTGGGTTCAACAACTCTCCTATCCCAGCCTTAACGTACTCTAAAGGCATGATCCCTGTCACCCTCAACACGTGGCCCAGCAAAAGTATATTCGCGACACGGCTATCGTTGAGCATCTTCTCAGCCAGCCTCGTGTATTCCAGCGCGTAGACTCGAGCGGGGGTCGACGCCTCCCCCTGGTAGAAGGTTTTATCGATGAATAAATAAGTGTCCTCCCTGGCTAGCCTCAAATACTCGCCTATATTATACGGGTATAGGATTATTATCAAGTAGGGTTTTGAAACCCCCGCGAAATCGTAGACCTCCTCTAGCTTGTCTGCTATAACCATGTCAACCCTACTCTCACCCCCTCTCGTCTCTGACGTGTAGTGTTCTGAGGCAGAGGTGTATAACTTCATGTACCTAGATGCCACTAGGCCTAAGAGCCTCCCGAGTAGTAGAACCCCCTGCCCTCCTCTCCCAACTATAAGTATCTCCTTTCTCACAGGCGTCAACCCCTCTTGATTAGATCTAGGTATGAGGGGTTATTTCTGACAACGTACTCTCCTATGACTATCCCTTTATCCCAGTCTATGTCGGACTCGTCTACGACAGGGTGAGCCTTGTATATAACTCTCTTCTTCAACTCCTCCAGCATTGCGACAGGGTTCCTCAAGCCTATGTGCCTCCCGTATACTTCCGGACACGTGCTCACAACCTCGAGGAATCTAAACCCCTTCATTCCAAGCGCCTTGTAGGTGAACGACTCGATGTAGTGGGGTGTTGTAACACTCGCCCTTGCCACGTAGTTCGCGTTCAGGCTTGCGACAAGCTTGATAACGTTTAGAGGAGGCTCGGGGTTCCCGTAGGGCGTAGTCGTCGTGTAGACTCTGAGAGGTGTTGTAGGGGCTAGCTGGCCCCCCGTCATGGCGTATACGAAGTTTGTTATCATTACAACAAATAAATCCATATTCCTCCTGGCTGCGTGGAGGAGGTGGTTGCCGCCTATCCCAGCTATGTCGCCGTCTCCCCCCACCACGATGACCTCGAGGCTCGGGTTAGCTAGCTTAACCCCTGCCGCGAAGGGGATTGCCCTTCCGTGGAGTGTGTGGGCTGAGTCGAAGTCGACGTAGAAGGATACTCTAGCTGAGCAGCCTATACCTGTCACGAACACCAGCTTATTCCTATCTAGCTTCCCCTCCCTTATCCTCCTGTCAATACCCCTCAACATGGCGGCTAAAGCGATGCCTATCCCGCATCCCGGGCACCATATATGTGGTAGCCTATCGCTCCTCAAGTATTTGTCTAACGGGTGAATAACCTTCTTCGCTAAAGCCATTTCGAAACAGCCTCCAAAACCTCGTTGAATCCGGGGGGTTCGACCGTTAGGATAGGGGAGAGTCTAACCCTATCTGGGCCGGCTATCCTCGCTACATCATAGTAGATCCTGCCCGTGTTGTTCTCGACCACTATAATTTTATCTGCCTTCGAGAGAGCGCTCGACAGCTTACCCTCGTCGAGAGGCCAGAGGGTCTTCAAACGGAGGAAGCCCACTCTCAGGCCCCTGCTTAGGAGGCTTTTCGCGACAGGGTAGGTTATTCTGGCTGTTGAACCGTAAGATACGAGGATCACCCTCGCGTCCTCCAACCAGTACTCTTCATGCTCGTAGACTATCCCAATATTCCTCACGATTTTCTCCCTCAGCCTCGCGACCATTTCACGATACGTCTTAGTGTCCTGCCTATAGTAACCCGCTTCATCGTGGACGAGGGATTCCACGATAACGTTGTACCCCTCCCCGAAGACGGCCATCGGGGGGACAAGGTCTTCCCCAGGTTTATACGGCTTGTATTCCTCGGGGGGTTCTACCGGCTTCTTCCTGCTTACGATCTCAACCTCGCCTGGCTCTTTTACGTAGAGTGTCTCCCACATATGCGCGATCACGGCGTCTGAGAGCAGGATTACAGGTGTCCTAAGCTTCTCCGACACGTTGAAAGCCTTGATCGTCAAATCATATGAATCCTGCGCGCTCCAAGGGGCGAAGACTGGTAGGATGTAGTCGCCGTGGGCGAGCCAACGTGCCTGGTAGACGTCTGACTGGGTGGTTTTCGTTGGTATACCCGTGCTCGGCCCAGCCCTCATAATGTCTACTACCACGAGAGGCGTCTCAGTGGCCACCGCCAGACTAATCCCTTCGGCCATTAGAGAGAAGCCCGGCCCACTTGTAGCCGTCATAGCTTTAACACCAGTCCACGAGGCGCCTATAGCCGCGTTTATACTCGCTATCTCATCCTCGAATTGAACGGCGATCCCGCCTACCATAGGTAGCTTCTCTGCAAGATACTCCATTAAGTCTGATGCAGGTGTGATGGGGTAACCTGCGTAGAACCTTAAACCTGATAGGAGAGCTGCCTCTGCTACCGCCCTGTTACCTGATAGGAACTCGATCCTCAACCCCTTCACCCTTCGTGACGAAGATGGCGAATTCAGGACACATGTACTCGCATAGCCTGCAGCCGATACACTTCTCGGGGTTTAAGACGGTGGGCGGCCTGAAACCATACTTGTTTTCAACACTGCTTTTCACCAGTATTTTCACTGGGCAAACATTTATACAAAACCCGCATTCCTTGCATCTATCCCTTATAACCGTGATTGTGAACCTGCCGCCCTTGTACTCCTCTACCTCCCTTAGCAACGCCTCTGACATAAAAGCACCCCAGGCAGTATTTTGATATGTCGCTGGTTGTTTTTAATAGTGATAGCACCACTGTTTCAACACTTGTGTACCGGATAATTATACAAATATATTAAGGAGGCGTCGTCTATGGAATGAGAGCAGTGCGACTAGAGTCAACGTTTTTATAGTGGGATACGTGATTAGAAGAAGGCGAGGTGTCTTGTTTGCTCGTAGAGATCACGTGGTATGGTAGGGGAGGGCAAGGCGCTTGGACATCAAGTAATATACTTGCGATGGCAGCTGCGTTGGATGGGAAGTTCGCCCAGAGCTTCCCAGCTTTCGGACCAGAGAGGTCTGGCGCCCCTATGCTGGCGTTCACGAGGATAAGCGATGAGCCTATTGAAATCCACAGCATGGTGTACAACCCCGACGTAGTTGTAGTCCTAGACGACAGCCTGATATCGCCGAAGGTGCTCTCCGGTATAAAAGAGGGTGGTTTATTAATCCTAAACTACACGGGCGGGCAGGAGGAGTTGTTCAAGAGGCTTGGGGAGATTCCCCGCGGCGTGAAGATTTACACGACTCCCGCGACACGCCTGGCGCTCGAGATCCTCAAAGCGAATATCACTAACACGGCTATGCTAGGTGGTTTAATGAAGGCCTCAGACATTGTTTCTTGGAGTAGCCTGGAGAAAGCTGTCAGGGAGAGGTTTAGAGGCGCTGTCGCAGACAAGAACATTGATTTAATCAAGAGAGCCCATGACTCGACGGTGAAGGTGAGGTAGATGGCTCAGCAGGCAGGTTGGAGGAGCCTACCTAAAGCAGGCGTGGCCTTCCGCCTATCAACAGACTACAAGACCGGTGACTGGAGGGCTCTTAAACCAGTCATCGACTACAACAAGTGCACGAAGTGCATGCTCTGCTGGCTGTTCTGCCCTGATATGGCCATCGTGTGGGATGGGGAGAACGTGGTGGTGAACTACGACTACTGCAAGGGTTGCGGGATATGCGCGAACGAGTGCCCTGTTAAAGCCATCTCCATGATACCCGAATCATAGGGTGGGTTCCATGGCTCAAACCCTGGTTAAGCCTAAGATACCGGTGGAAAAACAGGTTTTAATGACCGTTAACGGGGATGAAGCGGTAGCTTACGCTGTCAAGCAGAGTCTCGTGGACGTTGTGGCAGCCTACCCTATCACCCCGCAGACTATTATAGTGGAGAAGTTCTCCGAGTTTGTCGCCGACGGCGAGGTTAATACCGTGTTTGTCCCGGTTGAATCAGAGCACTCGGCTATGAGCACGTGTGTGGGTGCGGCAGCCGCTGGTGCTAGGGCCTTCACAGCTACATCCTCGCAAGGCCTCGCGTTAATGGTTGAAGTAGTCTACATAGCCTCAGCGCTCAGGCTACCCATCGTGATGGCGGTGGTTAACAGGGCTCTCTCAGCCCCAATCAACATACACAACGACCACAGCGACGCGTACTTGATGAGGGACTCGGGCTGGATTCAGTTGTTTGCCGAGAACGTGCAGGAGGCGTACGACACTACAATCCAGGCTTTCAGGATAGCTGAGGATGAGAGGGTTCTCCTGCCCGTGGCAGTAAACCTGGATGGCTTCTTCCTAAGCCACACGCTGGAGAACATCTACATGCTACCCGATGAGAGCGTCCACGATTTCCTGGGAGGTTACAGGAGGGTTAGCAAGGTTAGAGTAGACTACTACGATGAGGAGGTGCCTTTGGCTTTAAACCCGGCTAGACCCCTAAGCTTCGGCAACCTAGACTTATACGACTACTACTTCGAGCATAAGGTTCAGCAAGTTGAAGCGATGAAAAACGTGCCGGAGGTCGTCAGGGAGGTTAACGAGGAGTGGTTTAAGCTGACTGGCAGGAGGTATGGTGATGGAATCATGGATGGGTACGGTATAGAAGACGCGGATATAATTCTCCTAACAATGGGCAGTGGAGCCGGCACCATGAGGAGTGTGGTGAGGAAGCTTAGGCGCGAGGGACTGAGAGTAGGGTTGTTGAAGCTCAGGATGTTCAGGCCATTCCCCTTCAAGGATATCGCTGACAAGCTGAGGAATGCCAAGCTTGTGGCAGTAATGGAGAAGGGCATCAGCCCAGGGAGCTATGGCCCGCTGTTCCTCGAGGTTAACACCGCGTTATATGACTTGAAAGAGAGGCCCATACTCGTCAACTACATCTACGGCCTAGGAGGCAGGGACTTGGTGCCAGACATGGTGGAGAACATGGTTAAAGGGCTCTTCAAGGAGTTGGAGTCCGGCCTGGTTCAACCAAAGCTCAGGTACCTGGGTGTGAGGGAGTGAGGTGGTTGGGATGGTTGTGAAGACCATACCCGAGTTCCCTGTTAAGAAGGGCGAGCCAGCCTACAAGCTGTGGTTGTTCGAGCCTGGGGAGAGGAAAGAGATGCCTCTAGTGTTCAACCTGAGGCAACTAGCAGAGACGAGGAGGCCTGCCCTACTACCAGGCCACAGGTTGTGCGCCGGGTGCGCGGCCCCGATCGTCGTCAAGCTGGCTAGCTTCGCGTTCAGGGGGCCAACAATTGTTGTGACAGCGACTGGTTGCCTGGAGGTTTCATCCACGATTTTTCCCTACACTAGTTGGGCGGTCCCCTGGATACACAACGCGTTCGAGAACGCTGCGGCCACGGCCTCGGGTATTGAAGCGGCTGTTAAAGCTTTGAAGAAGACGGGTAGACTTCCCTACGACCAAGTGGATGTAGTTGTCTTCGCTGGCGACGGGGGCACATTCGACATCGGCTTCCAGTCGCTGAGCGGCGCCGCTGAGAGGGGCCATGACTTTCTCTACATACTCTACGATAACGAGGCATACATGAACACCGGGATACAGAGGAGTGGTGGAACACCCAAATACGCCTGGACTACAACTTCGCCTGTGGGTTCAGTTTTACCGGGTAAAATGGAGAGTAAGAAGCCTATCGCCGAGATAATGGTCGCGCATAGGATACCCTACGTGGCCACTGCGACTCCAGCGCACTGGATGGACTTTATGAAGAAGGTTAGGAAGGGCATCGAGGTTGAGGGGCCTGCGTTCATACACGCGTTGAGTAGTTGCGACAGGGGTTGGAGGCATGACACAGCCATCACACTTGAAGTCACTAGGAGAGCAGTGGACACATGCTACTTCCCCTTGTGGGAGTGGACTCCTCAATCAGGCTACATGCTCACAGACAGGAGCTTGGCGATTGCGAGGAACCCCCAGTTGAAGCAACCGATAGAGAAATACCTGGAGTTACAGGGCAGGTTCAGGCACTTGCTGAAGCCCGAGAACAAGCACCTTGTTAAGGAACTCCAGGAACTAGTTGACGCCGCCTGGGAGGAGTTGTTGAGGAAGGCGAGTAACGCGCCGCGGTGACCTCGATTAAACCAGGTTTTTTGAAAGAGCTAGACCTCGAGAAAACGCTTGCCGCTTGTGTAGGCTCCCCTCTAAGGGGAGATGACAGGATAGGGCTAGTGGTATGCGAGGAGCTCTCTAAATGCGGGTTCCCAAGTGTTAAATGCGAATACGGTCTCGAGAACTGCATCCAAGACATCGAGGAGGCTAAACCTGGGGCATTGCTGATAATAGACGCGGTGTACTCGGATAAACTCGGTGAAGGCGATGTAGTGTTGATCAACCCGGAGGAAGCGTCTGACTACGCTATCCCTACAACACACAGCTTACCTATGAGGCTTGTCATAGACATGCTGTTGAAGCAGGGTGTGATAGGGCGAGCCCTCATACTCGGTATATCTGTGAAGAAGCTGGACGTCTCCCTAGAAATCTCCCCTAGGGTTCTGGAAGCGGGTTTACTACTTTCCAAGTCCCTCTGCGATACTTTTCACAAGGCTAGGATAGAGGAGTAGGGGTGATATAATGGACTTAACTCCTAGCTTATAGTGCTCGTCGTAGTCCATGTAGTTGAATAACCCGCTCGAGTTCACGAGCTTCAAGAACACGGGGGATAACAGCCGCTGAGTCTTTGTTGAGGCTAGGATAGACTCAGCCCTGTTGAAGGAAGCTAATTTCTCAACTTCTTTAACGTAGTTCTCCGGCTTGCCTCCAATCGCTTCAACGAGTTTAGGCGCAAGCCTCACTATGTAGTATAGACCGCCGTAGGTGAAGGGTTTAATTAACCCGAGGGCGTCACCTATGAAGAATACTCTCCCACCTACATGGGGTCTCGAGATAAACCCCGGTTCGACGACAACGCCCCCGAAAAACCGGAAAACCTTCTTGAAGGGGACTCTCATCCTCTTGGAGAGGCTCCGTAACATAATCCTCGGGTCTGCTAGGTGCCTCCCGGTGATGTAGCCTGCGATACCTACATCACTATCCAGCGGGAGAAACCATGAGAAAAAAGCCTTTCGAGGGCTGAGATCCACGTGAACAGCGTCGTCCCCGCTGTCGTGTCCTACAAACGCTTGGACACCGTATAAAAGCCCTCTCCTACCGCTGTGGAAAAAAGTGTAGAATTCGCTTCTAGCACCGTCTGCTACCACGATCTTGTCGAAGACATAGGTTCCCTCACCAACCCTAACGGTTGTGAGGCCTCCTGGTTTAGCCCGCGCCCCGGTTTTAACCACGTGCCCTAGTGATTGGGCCTTCTCGGCTAGTTTCTCCTCGAGGAGGGGTCTCCTCAAGTAGAAAGCTATCTCATCACCGAACTCAATAGTGTAGTCTCCTAGACTCGTGTGGAAGATGAATCTCTTGTATCCCCGCCCCACGACCCTGCTTGTCAGGAGTTGGGAGAGAAAGCTGGCTGTATACCGGCCTACAAGACTCGTGCAATGCCTTGGTAAGCCGACTCTAGGGTGCTCCTCGAAGACTACTACTTCGTGATCCCTGGTCAGGGAGGCTACTAGGAGTCCCGCCGGCCCCCCTCCAACAACCCCTATTCTACTCATTAACCCTCCTCGTAGTCTCTAGGGGAAGTCCTCATCGTAAACTTCTTGGCCTTCAACGCTCTCACAATATGGTTGAAAGCCGCTTCCGGATTGCTTTTCTCACCGCACGTGTAGACGTCGACTGTGGCGAAGGATAACTCGGGCCATGTGTGGATTGAGATATGGCTTTCTAAAACCACCGCGAAAACCGTGACACCGGGGTCAATCTTCCAGGTCTTTAAATCGAGGATCGTGAAATTGCCTACTTTAGCCGCCTCTACAACCACGCTGGCAAGGTAGTCTGGGTTGCTGAGTAAATCAGGGTCGCACCCATACAACTCGCCGTAAACGTGCTTCCCCACAACCCTCTTCAAATGTTCAGCGTAAGCCTGCATATAAGTCACCTATCTACTAATTCCCCCCGGGGGTCTTTTAAAGGTTACACCCCCCTCCCCCTCGCGCGATCAAGGGTGTGGGGTTTAATCTATTGGAGGGGTGGGATTTATATGTCGTCATACAAAAAATAGGTATTTATCGTGTAATACCATTTGGATAAGTTGGTGTCTGCTTGAGATTATTCGGGACCGCCGGTATCAGGATGAGGTATCCCGGCGAGATCAACGCTGTTCTAGCCTACAAGATAGGTTTAGCCGTCTCCAAACTAGGTTTATCCCGGAGGGCGTATATCGTCCACGACTCTAGGACGACGAGCCCTCTAATAACATTAAGCACAGCAGCCGGGCTAATGTCGGGGGGCGTAGACGTATATCTATTGGGCTTGGCCCCCACACCCCTGGCAGGCTACGCTGCTAGGAAGAGGAGGAGCCTCGGGGTCAGCGTGACGGCAAGCCACAACCCACCGGAATACAACGGGTTGAAATTCTACGATACCGAGGGCTTCGAGTTTACGAGGGATTTAGAGAGGGTCGTCGAAGAATACGTGGATAAAGGTATCCAACCTCTAGGCTGGGATATGGTTGGTGGATTCACCTACGAGACGGAGTTAGTCAACGACTACATGGAGGAGTTATACGAGCTCGCTAGACCCTCGAGGAAGACGTGGACCCCCAGGGTTGTCGTCGACTTAGCTAACGGTGTAGCAGGCTCTATAACACCCCTCCTCCTGAGGAGGATTGGAGTTATTCCCCTCACCATCAATGCTAACCCAGACGGCTTCTTCCCAGTCCGGGTCCCGGAGCCTAGGAAAGACGTGTTGGAACCTTATCTCAAATTCTACGCCGAGGTTAACCCTGCTGTGATACTGGCGCACGACGGCGACGCGGATAGGCTTTCCGTCCTAGACGTTGAAGAGGGCTTCATCAGGCAGGACAGGATCATAGCCTTCTTCATCGACGAGCTGGCAGGTGGCGCCAGCGGTAGGATTGTAGTGAGCGTTGACACAGGCAGGGTTATAGACGAGGTGGCGGAGAGGCATGGCTTGAAGGTAGAGCGGTATATCCTTGGTAAAACACATGAGAGGGTCAAGGAGGATCCTGGAATAGTGGTCGCGGCTGAGCCGTGGAAGCTAATATACCCTAGGTGGGGGCCCTGGGTCGACGGGATCCTTCAGGCAGCTCTCATAGGCAAAGTCGTCGTCGAAGAGGGTAAGAGGTTCACGAAGATACTTGAGGAGAGAGGTATCAGAAACTACCCCTGGGATAGGAGGAGTTTCAGAATTAAGCCAGCCGAGAAGCTGGAAACGATTTTCCAGGACTTGGAGGCTGCTTTGAGAAATCTTCTAGGCGAGCCTATTGCCGAGAACAGGGTAGACGGCGTGAGATACGATTATGATGATGGATCGTGGATTTTGATCAGGGTTAGCGGTACCGAGCCTAAGATAAGGGTCTACATGGAGTCTTTGTCTAGGGATAAACTAAGTGGTATGGTGGACAGGGTTGAGAGAGAGGTGAGGAGAGCTGTGGAGGTAAATAATGCTCAGATAGAAGAGGTGACTATCGGCTAGAGTAGTCTCCTCAAAAAGCCTGCTAGGTCATCCTGTCTAACCTCGACCACATTCCCCGGGTTCATGTGTCTATTGTACTCGTTCCTAACGAAGACAGGGTTCTCTACTTCGGGGAAAACCTCCATATCGCTCTCGCTATCACCGAAGTAGGAGACCCAGTTTAATCCAAGTAGTCTCCTCACAAAAGAGACGCCGCGGGCTTTACTGGCCTCGGCAACGTAGATTTCGAGGAATGGGCGTTGGTATTTAAAGAGGTATAAGCCCGCTTCAACAGCTTTCTCCTCTACACCTATCACATCCACCGGTTTTCCAACACACCTTCTCCAGCTTATTCCTAGCCCCATCGTCCAACCCATCATATTCTTCTTCAACTCCACTCTGAGACAACTTGTCTTCAAGGTACCGGCAAGGTTGTGGAGGAGGCTTGACTTAGCCTTGTCCAACGCTTTGAGAGGGTAGATCAGCATCCCTTCTATCAGGATCTCGAGCCCGCAGATCCCTATGTAACCGTCTGCGACTGGTACCTGCTTAACAAGGAACTCCGTACTTCTCGTCGAGGCTATTAGGATTTTGTACTTGCCTTTAAGCTCCTCGAGAATCCTTATGATGCCTGGTAGAGGCGATTCGCCCCCGACCTCGGCTAGGACACCGTCATAGTCGAAGACCAGGGCTCTACTACTCAACCACACCCAACCCCTCTACGTCTCCCATTGGTTACTCCCCGAAAGCCCTGTCGCCTGCGTCACCGAGCCCGGGCACGATGTAGCCTTTCTCGTTGACCTCTGGATCAATCGAGGCGATGTAAACGGTGGCTTCAATGTTGTATGCCTCGACTATAGGCCTGATCCTCTCTATAGCCAGCGGTGTGGCGATCGCCCCCACGATCAACACCCTCCTCGGCTTCCTCCTGCTCAGGATGATCTTTAGGATCTCTCTTATAGTAGAGCCCGTGGCGAGCATTGGGTCGACAATAAGAACCGTGTCCTCCCTGGTGATGGTGGGTAACCGGATATAAGTGATCTCCACGTCGAAAGTCTTGTCGGGGTACATGCCTTTCTCCTCAACCCTCCTAGCTGAGACTACTCCCTGTCTAGCATTGTAGAATATCTTGATGAGACCTTCTGTCATCGGCATACCGGCTCTCAAGACAGTCACGATCACCACTTTATCCATGTCCTTGAACCTAACCCCCCTCGTCTTAACCCCCAGCGGGGTTTCGACTTCAACCTCCTCGAGCTCGAAGTCTCTCGCTATCTCGAAGCCCATTGCCCTGCCTAATCTAACCATGGCTTTCCTGAACTCGATTTGCTTAATACTCTTGTCTCTAAGTGTGGTGAGGACGACTTGAATATAGGGGTGCTCTAACACCTTAACTTTCAGCAAAGCCCTTGCTATCTAATGTTGCCTCCCGTTATTAAATCTTCCCGGTAGGGATATTACCTTGATTGTCTAAAAATGGAAAATGGGTTGAATATGAGGGAGGAGATGTTCGGATACGGGGACAACAGGTGTAGGGTTGTCTACGAGCAGAGACTCGGCGTCCCGATCCTACTACTCCACGGGTATAGTTTCACAAGCGACGTGTGGCGGGATATAGGGTTGATGGAGGAGTTGGATAAGAGGAGGATACCCTACATCTCGGTAGACATGCCGTACGGCAGGGTCTCGAAGTGCATAAAGCACACGAGGAGCATAGAGGAGAACGTTGCCTTTGCTAGGAAAGCATATAAGGCTGTCTTCGATGAGACACCCCCTATGGTTGTGGGTGCTAGCCTGGGAGGCTACACCGCATTAAAGTACGCCATGTCTAACCCTGTCGCAGGGCTTCTACTAGTTGCGCCTGTAAATGTGTCTGAGGTCCTCGACTACTACAGGAAAGCAAGAGCTAGGATCCGGATACTATACGGCGGGAACGACGATATAGTGGATGTAGAGGAGCTGAGAGAATTCGCATCCTCAACAGGGAGCGAGCTGGTATTCTATGATAACGCCGGCCACGCGTTGTATCTCGACCAACCAGCTAGGTTCGTCAGAGATCTACTGGAATTCTATGAGAAGCTAGTGTTTAAACCAGTTTGAACCCGATTGTCTTTTTATAAAAGCAACCCGAAGACCTCGCCCCAAGGGGGAGGGCTACTTGACCGGGTACGGGGTTATATCTCATACAGACATGGATGGTGTAGCCGGCGCCGGATTATACGCTTTGGCGCTATCGCAGTGGCCGAGCCTAATCTATTTTACAGAGCCATACAAGCTCCACGAGTTGCTCGAGGAAGAGTCGAAGAGTCTGCGGGAAGTCGAGAGACTTGTGTTCATCGACCTCGGCATCAACCCCTCCGGCTTCACGAAGCTGGTTGAGCAACTCGCCTGGCTCACCTCGAGGAACATAGTTGTAGAGTGGTTCGACCACCACCTCTGGGAGGAGGAGTGGGCTAGGGCTCTCAGCAGGGTCGGGGTGAAGCTCTACCTCGACACTTCTACCTGCGCCACCGGCGTCGTATACAGGTACTTCGCCAGGGGCAGGATCGGTTACGAGATAGAAAACGAGCTTGTACCAGGCGTGTGCGCCGGCGACTTGTGGACATTCGACCACTGGAGGGGAGGGTGGTACCTCAGGTTGATAAAGAGGAGGGACAGCGACTCCTGGAGACTGAAGGTTATGAGGGAGATATTTAAGGGTAGGGCTTGGTCCAACAGCTTCACGAGGAGAATAGAGGAAATCGTGGACGCCGAGCTGAAGGCTCTATCCGATGTCGGAGGGGTGGTGGTTAGAGATGTGGACGGCGTGAGGATAGTCTCGGCGTTCGAGAGCGATAGTGTGGAAAACAGTTTTCTAGCCGCATACCTTCTCTCAAGGTTCAATGGAGATATAGCTGTCGTAGCATCGACTGATGGGAAGATAAGTCTCCGGAGTAGGAGGATAGACGTTAGGAGGATTGCGTTGAAGCTGGGTGGGGGAGGGCACATGTACGCTAGCGGGGCTAGGATACAAATACCCTACTCGACGAGGCTCCTCTCCCTCTTCAATAAAAAGGCTGTTCTAAACTATGTTACCGGTCAGGTCGTCTCAGCCTTGAAATGAGGAGCGGTCAGCAGACTGGGGGTAAAAGGAAGATCCTCCCGTCGATCCCTTCAACCTCTACTACCTCGCCCTGGAGGAACTTTAAGCTGACGAACGCCGCTATAAGGGCGTCTTCTTCATCCCTACTCAACCCCTCTGGCTGGGGTACACCCATCTTTGAAGCCAGCTCGCCTAGGTTACTGCACCTACTCGTCTTGAGGGCGCTCCTAGGGTGTGTTTCGAGGACTAGTATCCCGATGCTTGAGAGGCTGGAAGCCAGTCTAATACCTCTCTCCACCAGCATCCTCATACCCCTCCACCCCGGGGGTAGGACTCGGAGGCCTAGTTTTATCATGGTTTTATCAACATGCCTGAAAGAAGAGCTGTGGGCTAGAGGGGAGTCAACCGCCACGATCTTCACGTTAAACTCAAGTAGCCTCCTCAAAATCTCCTCGTCGCTGTAGAGGCGGTTTATGTAGAGCCCTTTATCGTGGAGGATGGCGATGCCGGATGGTTTCCGCTCGCTCCCCCTCAAGTCTACGCCTGCGACTGCTACCATTTAACTCTTGCTCCCCTGTTGAAGCCTATGAGCCTGGCGTACTCGTCGAATAGATCTTCAACCCTGCTAACCCACCTCTTAATCTCATCTGGGTTCCGCGGGTAATCCTCTTTGTAAAGGCCTTCAACCTTGTTCATGTACATTCTCAAAAGCCTTAGCTCGCCTAGTAGGCTCGGCCTGCCCAGTAGTTTAACCATTGTGCTTATCGCTCCCACAACCCTCTCTCCTAGACTGCCCTTCACGCCTAGATCGTAGACGGAGGAACCGTCCACCAGCTTGTTCCTTATAATCCACTCGAAGTCCTCGTTTGAAAGCCTCTGGAGAAACATCCTCAGCACGTCGAGCCCAGCCTGCTTCACACCGTACGCTTCAAGGTACTTCAAGTTAACCTCCCACATGTTATACGTGTTGGGCTCACCCGCCTCCAGCACGTTGGCTAGATGCGTGGCTAGTATGTGAGCAGCCTCCATAGTCGACCCAATCCCACCACCGTGAGCCGGGTTCACCGTGTAGGCGGCGTCCCCTACACTCCCAACGTTGCTCCAAACCATTGTTGGCAGCGGTCTTCTAGTGGGCACTATCCCTCCTCCAGCGTGTAACACCCTCCCCTTGAACCTCCCCCTCAGGTACTTGTCGTAGTTGTGCCTAGGGTTGTGGTTGAAGCCCCCGATGACGCCGAGCCCCACGTTCACGATAGACCCTCCTCTATCCTTGGGGAACATCCACCAGTACCCGCCCGGGGCTACAGCTGTGTTTAAGTATATTACAGCGTAGTGTACATCGGCTTCATCCACCTGCTTCTCAACCTCAACAACCTCCCTGTAGGCGAGGTTGAAGTCTGTCTCATAAGGCCTCTCGGCGATAGGCCACTCGGGCGGTAGTTTTGTCCTCAAGGACGGTCTAGCGCCGCTTGCGTCAATGTAGTATCTCGCCTTGAGCTCTACGAGTCCCCCGCCAACCCTCCTCACTTTCACGCTACCGACCCCTTGATCCTTGAACTCCACGCCGGCAAGGGTGTGCTCGTCGTAGAGCTCCACGCCGTGGTCCAACGCGTTTTTCAGTAGCCACTGCCCGAACTTAACTCTGTTAACGCTTACACCCTCACCCGGGACTATGAGCTCGTGCTCCTCGCTCGGGCTCTTGATCTTGACGCCCCTATACCTGTGGTCTATAACGCTCTCGGGTATTGGGAGGCCTATGTGCTGGAAGTGGTGGACGCCGATGGCGTCGCCGCAGGTCTTATCCCCGATTCTCCCCCTAGGCTTGCTCTCGACAAGGGCTACTTTGAACCCTTTCGACGCTAGTACTAGCGACGAGTATAAGCCTCCTACTCCCGCACCGACGACGACTACATCGTACATGACTACACCTCGGGATATTAGGGGAGAGTAATCTCCTTTAATTCAAATTAAGTTTTAGGGGAGTGTTTTCAGAAGCATCCCCTCAACTGTTATCATAGGGTACTTCGAGGCGAGGGATATAGCCTCCTCCAACCTCCCCTCGCTATCGCTGAATATGGTGAACAAGGGGTCCCCTTTGTTAACCCTGTACCCGACTTTAGCGTGGAATAGTACTCCAGCACCCTTGTCGAATGGGGCTCCAGCAGCCCTAGCCACCATTGTGACAGCAGCGTTGTCTATGTAGGTTACAGCCCCCTCGAGAGGCGACTTGAAGGTGTACGTGTACCTGCCCACCGGCATCTCCTCGGGCTTTATATTAGGGTTGCCGCCTTGTGCCGCAATTATTTCCTTAAACTTCTCGTAAGCCTTCCCGCTTGTGAAGAGCTCTCTAGCATAATTCTCTCCCTGGCCGGGCGGTATCTTCCCGCTCAACTCCATAGTCAAACCCGCTATCAAGACCGCCTTGTCAACCAGGCTTCTCGAACCCCTCCTGTTGATCAACGCTTCCAACGCCTCTCTAGCCTCGAGGGCGGGACCAACCCCCATGCCAATAGGTTGCCCGCCGAAGGTAACAGCTACTTTAATCCTCATACCCAGTTTAGCCGCCTGCCTTATGAAGAGCCCAGCCAACTGGTCAGCGTGCCCGGGCTCCTCTATCTTAGCCTTCTTCCCCACGGGGATGTCTATTACAAGCGATTCAACACTCATAGCCAGCTTCTTGCTCAGGATGCTCGCGACCATCTGGTGCCACGGGTCTATTGACAGCTTCCTCTCAACGTTCACGAATATATCGTCAGCGGGCGCTAGGTTGAGCTTGCCTCCCCAGACTAGTAGACCCCTCGTCTTCTTCGCCATCTCCCTTATCTCCTCGGCTGTGAAGTCTACTCTGGCTAGAACCTCCATTGTGTCGGCTGTCCCCGCCGGGCTTGTTATAGCCCTGCTACTAGTCTTAGGTATTAGAAGGCCGAATGATGCTATTATTGGGACGGCTACCAGAGCAACCTTGCTGTTGCCGGGTACCCCGCCGATACTATGCTCGTCGAAGACGGGCTCGTCGAAGCTGACTTTGACACCTGTCTCAACCATCGCTTTGATGAGGCTTGATAGCTCGTCTTCGTCCAGCACGTAGAATTGCTGGCTCAGCAGGAAGGCCGCTATCTCGGCCTCATCGTAGGCTCCGTCGACGACGTCTCTTATAATAGAGTACATCTCGTTGTACGTGAGCCTCTCACCCCTCATCCTCTTGAGGAGGCTTGCATATGAGGCGGGGAGGCCAGCCGGCTTAACTGCTACGGGTGAGCCATCTTTCAAGCCGAGTTTCTCGGCAAGCTCTAGGGAGGCGAGCACTCTCCCCCTAGG